>JASEGY010000481.1 GCA_030019105.1 bacterium
CATAGCCTATCTTGAATTCGCTTACCCCAAAATATTTATCTTAAGAGCTATACTTACTACTTACTACTTACTGATTGAAAAGGGGGATTATTAATGGCGCGATATAGGGGTTCGGTTTGTAGGCTTTGCCGGCGACAAGGTTCGAAGCTGTTTTTAAAAGGTGACAGATGCCTTAGTAGTAAGTGTGCGCTTAGTAAGCGTAATTATGCCCCTGGACTTAAAGGTCAGGATCGGCGAGGTAAGGTTTCCGAGTATGGGATTCAGCTTCGAGAAAAGCAAAAAATAAAGAGAACTTATGGAGTTTTGGAGCAGCCGTTCAGGAACTATTTTTATAAGGCCGAGCGGCAATCCGGTATGACAGGCACAAATCTTATCCTTCTTTTAGAGCGAAGGTTGGATAATGTGCTTTATAGGCTGGGTTGGGCAGCCTCAAGGCCTCAAGCGAGACAGTTAGTCGGGCACGGCCATTTTCTGGTTAATGGTAAAAAAGTGGATATTCCGTCTTTTCTGGTTAAACCTGAGGATGAGATCGGAGTTTACCCGCGGGATAGAAGCAAAAAGTTAATAAAGAAATTGGCGGCCGGCAATGCTCAAAAGGGAATTTCTCCCTGGTTAGAGGTTAATCAAGAAAATTTAACCGGTCGATTTGTCAGAATTCCTGAAAGAGAAGAGATTGGCCTTGACGCGAATGAATCTCTTGTTGTGGAGCTTTATTCTAAATAATGGTCATTGGTAGTGGTGTTTGGTAATCAAGAATGGATTGCCGGCTATTAATTACCAGACACCAGACACCAGTATTGGAGGGACTTAGCTAAAATGGGAGTAGTATTAACCAGTAGGAGAGGGATAAAAGATATTGCTAAATTAAAGCGGGTAGATTGTGAAGAAGGAACTCTAACTAGTACTTACGGAAAACTTTTTGCCGGTCCTTTTGAAAGAGGTTTAGCTGTTACTATTGGTAATAGCTTGCGAAGAATGCTTCTTTCATCATTAACCGGGGTAGCCTTGACTTCGGTGAAGATAGAAGGTGTGCTTCATGAATTTTCGACCATTCCAGGTGTAGTGGAAGATGTGACTGATATTATCCTTAATTTGAAAGGGCTTATCTTTAAACTCCATGGCAATGGGCCGAAGAAGATATATTTAAAGGTAGAGAAAGAGGGAGCGGTAACAGGAGCCGACTTGGAATTATCGTCTCAGGTAGAGCTTTTGAATCCGGATCAACATATTGCTACTATTGATTCAGAAGGGATAAAACTTGAGATGGAAATAGATATTGATAGCGGAATTGGTTATGTTCCATCTGAAATGAACAAGCAAAAGGATCAGGCCGTGGGAGTCATACCGGTCGATTCTTTCTTTTCTCCGGTAAAGAGGGTTAAATATGAAGTAGAAGACGTTCGGGTTGAACATGTAACTGATTATGAGCGTCTTATTATAGAGATTTGGACTAATGGCAGCATTCTTCCTCGGGATGCGCTGGCCTATGCCGCTAAACATCTTAAAGATAATCTGGCCATCTTTGTCAACTTTGAAGAAGGGTTAGTGGAAGAAGAGGAGACTGAAGACGATAAAGAACGTGAGCGGTTTAAGGCCATTTTAAACATAAGTGTAGATGAATTGGAACTTTCTGTTCGGTCGGCCAATTGTCTCAGAAGCGATAATATTTGGACTCTGGGGGAGCTGGCCATGAGATCAGAGCAAGATATGTTGAAGACCAGGAATTTTGGGAAGAAATCTTTAACAGAAATCAAGGAAAAGTTGGTTGGTTATGGCCTTCATTTGGGTATGGAAGGTATCGCAGATTTAATGAAGGAAGATAAGGAAGAGGAATGAGACACTTAAAAAAAGCCAGAAAATTAGGCCGAACTACTTCACACCGAAAGGCAATGTTTTCTAATTTAACTACATCTCTTTTCAGGCATGGCAAGATTACGACCACGGAAGCTAAAGCCAAGGAGCTGATCAGAGTAGCCAGCCAAATGATAACTACGGCCAGGGGAGAACATCCTTTACATGCAAGACGTCAGGTCTTAAAACTGATTAAGGATAATGAGGTAGTTAAGGTTCTTTTTGATGAAATTGCGCCCCGGTTTAAAGATAGGCCGGGTGGATATCTGCGGGTGATAAAAGCCGGCCAACGACATGGAGACGCTGCCCAGTTAGCCATAGTTGAGTTGATTGAAGGAGCATAAAATAACCTCAGCCTTTCCGGATAAATAGAGATAATAGTCCTACGAAAAGACAGAAGTGTTTACTTCTGTCTTTTTTTATTCGGAGGGGCCAAACTGTGGCAGACATGTTATCCATTCTTATCCCGCTCTTGTTATAGACGGCTCGTTCTCTGACCAGGATGCCCTGGCCTTTAGAGCCCCTCTCCTGAAATTTTGATTGACAAAGCCATATACAATGTGATAGAGTTATTAGTGTCATAAGTCACTGACTACTGTTGAGGTGCTATGCTTATTATTCCGGCGATAGATCTTAAAGGCGGACAATGTGTTCGCCTGCAACAGGGGAAAAAGGATAAGGAGACTATTTACTCTTCTGATCCGGCTGCCATGGCCAGGCTCTGGCAGGATCAAGGGGCTCAACTTATTCATGTAGTTGACCTTGATGGGGCCTTTGATGGACGTCCGAAAAATCCGGAAGCAGTTAAGCAAATCCTTAAAGCGGTTACTGTGCCTATCCAGCTTGGGGGAGGTATTCGAGACCTTAGAACCATTAATGAGCTCATGGACTTAGGTGTAGACAGGGTTGTTCTGGGAACAAAGGCCACGAGTGAGCCGGATTTGATAAGAATTGCCTGCCGCCGGTTTAGAG
>JASEGY010000482.1 GCA_030019105.1 bacterium
GAAATTAGGAAAAGCGTGAAAGCCTAATTTCTAATTTCCAATTTCAATCCGCAATTGTAACATTCTCGCGGACAACGCAAATGTTGCGGGGTAATACTATAATTGCAGCGCCTGTTATTATTATGGCAAATGGTGCCATCTGGGCTGGGGTAAATTGACTTCTCTACTATTCAAGCAGGATTCAGGAAATCCCGAAATTGGTATAAGGCTCGCCATCTCTTACATTTTACAACTGCCGGTCATTCTGATAGCAGCACTTATCGCAGGGTTCCTGTATGGTTTTAATCTCACAAGTGTACTCTTACTAATTGCCTTTGTGATATTAAATCTTTTACAAGGAGTAGTTTTGAGAAAAGAAATCTGTGCCCTTTGCAAAGCACGATACATCTGTAAAGGCAGCGCAGCACCAAATAAAGAGCAGAAGAGGTAAGGATGAAAAAGGTCGGGCTTGCCAGTAATGGAGGAGGGAGAATGAGTTAAATGAAAACAGAAAGACTCCTTGGGATTGCCTTGCTTTTACAGTCTCGAAAGAAACTTACGGCAAAAGAGCTGGCCGGGATATTTGAGGTCTCAGTTCGAACCATCTATCGGGATATAAATTCCCTCTGTCTGGCCAAAGTGCCGGTTGTGGCCCTGCCTGGCCCGGAAGGTGGTTACTCCCTGATGGAGGGATACGAACTCAGCCCGAGTTTCTTTACCTCAGAGGAGGCCATCTCGCTCTTTTTAGGCGGCAGCGTTATTGAGCAGGTCGATCCGAAGGCGGCCATAAGACAGGCCCTGATCAAGATTGAGTCCATTCTGCCGGAAGAATATAGGAGAGAGATAAAAGAGGCGCACAAGTCCATCCTCTTCGATATGACCTCCTGGTTTGGCAAGAAGAGAGAAGACTACCTCAAGGACATTCGGGAAGCCATCCTGAAGAGAAAGAGGCTGTTAATCGCCTATCCTTCGCACTGCCGGCTCATTCCTGAAGAGCGCAAGGTTGCCCCTTATGGCCTTATCTGTAAGGCCGGGGTCTGGTACTTAGCAGCCTATTGTCACCAGAGAGAGCAAATCCGAACATTCAGAATAGATCGAATAAAGAAGGTAGAAGAGAAAGAAGAGCCCTTCATCCTTCCGGATGATTTTGATATCAACAAATACTGGAAAGAATCAGTCAAGGCCTTTGAAGAGAAAAGGGGAGAATACAGGGTCAAGATAAAGGTGGATAAACAGATGGCCGGGATTGCCAGAAAATATATCTGGGGTGGAGAGGATATCATTGTCCAGCCCGATGGCTCCCTCATCTTTCAGATGGACGTGGATGACTTTAGCTATGCCACCCACTTTGCCCTTGGTTTTGGTCAATATGCCGAGGTGCTGGAGCCAAAGGAGCTGAGAGAAAGGGTAGCTCAAGAGGCAGGCAAAGTGGTCGAGCGATATAAAAACTGACAGACAGGTGTCAGGGATAGGGGATATAATAGCTCATAAGGAGGTGATGGAGATGGCTGAAGAAAAAAGATGCAGGGACTGCAGCCACTACAAACCCATTGACGATGAGAAGGGTGAATGCTTTGGAGTAGAGGTCTTAGGTGACCGCGACCCTGCCGAATCCGAGAAGTGCGGCGGCAGGTTTTTTGAGCCAAAGAAGGGAAGAGAAAGATGAAGAAGGGATATAGGCTTCCCAGGGTAGGCAAGTGCTTTGATCATTTAGGAGGAAGGCTCGCGCCTCTTCTATTTGAGAAATTGCTTGAGCTTAAATGGATTGTGCCCAAGGAAGGGAAAAAGACGGTATTTGAGATTACCGCAATAGGCAGGCGAGAATTTGATAGATTAGGGGTTGATCTATCTAAACTTGAAGAGGAGGGGTAAGTAAAAATGAGTGATAAGAATTTAGCCCCTGTTTGTGGGGTCTATTGTGGAACCTGCGAATTCTTTGGAAAGCAATGCCAGGGATGTGGATATCAGAAGGGCAAACCGTTCTGGACAGCTCAGATGAAGGTAGAGATATGTCCATTATACGATTGTTGCATCAATAAGAAGCAGGTAGAACACTGCGGTCTATGCGATGAATTACCATGCGGGACATTTACCAGCTTCTATGAACCATCTCTGAGTGAAGAAGAGGCAAAGAAGTCTGTACTTGCTCGACAGAATGAACTTGTGCGAAGAAAAGAGATCGGAACAGAAAAGTGGCTTGAGGAGAAAGGAGGTGAGGAGGATGCCGACCTGTAAAGAGTGCCGGTTCTACAAGGAGATTGATGAGGCAAAGGGTGACTGCTTTGGCCATGAGGTGCCGGCTGATATGGATGCAGACAACTGCCCTCAAAAGGCCTTCCAGCCAAGAGAGTCCAAAGAAGAGGAATGAGAGGAGGTGAAGAAAGATGGGGAAGATGTTAAAATTGCTAATGCCCCTGATAGTCTGGGGGCTGCTTTTCGGTTGTGGTCCTGATCTTGAGGAATATCAATACCTGAGAGAGCCGCAGATTCGGACAATGCCGGGGCAAAAGATGATCATTGTCGAGGTTCATGGTGACCCCAATGTTATTGGCAAGGATGCCTTTCCAGCATTGTTTAAGACCTTTTACAAACTGAAGGGGCAGGCGAAAGGATCAAGGCCGCCTGCACCTCGTGCCCGATGGCCAAAACCATTAGATACACCAAAAGACCAATGGATAGGCCTATACGGATTGCCAATTTCTGAAACTGTGAAATCTCTGCCAGGACAAAAAGAGGGTAATGAGGTCAAGATTGACTATTGGGAGTATGGAGAAGTGGCCGAGATCCTCCTTAGCGCGGCCTCTGGCCGCAACCAAACCAATTTTGGATTGCAGATTGCGG
>JASEGY010000483.1 GCA_030019105.1 bacterium
CGCAATCGTAACATTCTCGCGGACAACGCAAATGTTGCGGGGTAATAGTATAGTGGTGGCTGTTATGGTCACTCCTGTCTTGGTCTCCGTGCCTACTCCTGGCCCCTTACATACAAAGTCTGAACTTGTAATATTCAAGGTTAATACCTTTGTCGTTGAATTCAAGGTGTATGTTCCGTTTGCGGTATATTGCGTTGTTGTACATTTCGTTGTGCTGGCGACCGAAAGATTTCCTGCAACATCATAAGCCTTTACATAGTAGCAGTACTGTTTGGCTACAGTAAGACCTGTGTGGCTGTAAGATGTTGATGTAGATGTTCCGATTTCCACTCCTTCTGCTGAATATATCCTGTAACCTGCTACTCCAATGTTATCTGTTGATGCCGTCCAGCTAAGGTCTATCTGGCTTGAGCTTACGGCAGTTGTGGCCAGATTCGCTGGGGCAGATGGTGGGGTTATATCATCGCCCTGTGTGACCGTAGAGACGATATTAGATGGGGTGGCATTACCTGATGTGTCGAAGGCAACAACTGTGTAGCTGTATTGAGTTTTTGCTTCAAGATCCTTATGGCTGTATGTAGTTTGCGTTGCCGGAACCGCTGCAATGGCAACACCACCTACCATGACCCTATATCCAGCCAGGGCCACATTGTCTGTAGAGGCGGTCCAGCTAAGGTCTATCTGGCTTGAGCTTATAGCCGTTGCCGTCAAAAATGGGGCCGATGGGGCTATTGTATCGACTGTACCGGGTGTAGCACAGAACTCGGCACTCTGGGATGATGAGTTCCCGGCAGCATCGTAGGCTGATACCCTGTAACAAGCGGATGTGGCAGGTGCTTTTCCGTCAATATAAAAGGTTTGGTCTATTATCCCAATCTGTGTTCCACCTCTGTATATCCTGTATCCGGCAACCCCTATATTATCTGAAGATGCACTCCAGCTTAACACCACCTGGCTTGAGTTTATTCTTGTGGCTGTCAGAGCCGATGGCTGGGAAGGAGCTGATGTGTCCGGGACAGTCGGTGGTGGCGGAGTAAGAGTAGAAAGATCTGTAGTTTCGCTTACCTGGATAATGGCCTGATCGCCGCCCCCGTCGGGAGTTACGGCAACTTGATTATTGGAGTAGGTGACATCCAGGTTTTCGAGGACAAGGTCAAAGCCTGCTTTATCCACATCAAATGGGGTGGTGATGAGATGGAAGTCAACAGGGTTTATATCTGCTCCCTTCAGGTATGTCCCAAGTATTTGTCTCACAACACGCTCAATAGTGTTTATCTCTGTAACTGTTGGAGAATGTGGAATTGCCCCCGGGCCGGCAAAGGCTGTTTCTACATCTGTCCCCTTCACCTTGTACCAGTTTCTTATAATTAAGTCTGTGAACGGATGGATATTACAGATGCCGGAAGCATTTGCTATGCTAAAATATGTTGTTGCGCCGTCAGCAACTTCTAACAGCATCGGGAAAGTCAGTCCCGTAACATTGATGCTGAATTTTCCGTCAGCACCAGTTGTGCCGCTTATTAACGCACCATTACAATCTTTTACAGATATTGTTTTTAAGGCAATTGCGGCTCCTTTTGCAGCAGTTCCGGCAATGTTCTGCGCCTGCTTATCAAGTTCCTTAACCCGTTCCTTAATGACACTTGGAAGACCAAGTCCAAATCCTGTATATGCAACATTAGAGAGAAAAGGAACAAGTATCAAACCGAGCAAGAGACCAAATATTATAGTAGTTTTTTTCATCTTTATTTACCTCCTCCAAAAAATAATAGGTCAGCTCTAAGTTGGTCACAAAATCAACTCCGCTTCCCCTAAACAGTTAAGCCAGTTAACAGTTAACAGTTAAGAAGTTAATCAATAAACTATCCCCTATCCTTTACCCCTACCCCTACTTAAGGCAGTATATTATGTCCTCCAATGTTTCTAAGATAGATATGATCTTTGGCCTCTTGCAAGGTAATCCGAATATTCATAGTAATAGATATTTCTTTTACAGGTAGATACTCGTTTTTCAAGGCCACAACAGATTTATATCTTAAGGAAGGATGATTTTTATTTCTAACAAATAAATCCAATTTCTTATAGACTTTTTCTCGAAATTTCTTATCATACTTAGCCATCTGTTTTAAAAATCGTGGTGATGGAACAATCTTCATTTAGGGTTATTCCTTTCGAAGAGATTCTATATTATCTTCGATAAAATCTGATAATCCCCTTACAGAATCAAAGGCTATCAAGTCGCCCTTCTTGTATATCTCTGTTGCTTCCTTTTCTGCGTCGATCCAACCCTTTGTATAGTACCTGCTCTCTCCTTCGTCAATAAATTCATTCTTAACAAACATTACCATCTTATAAATCTTTTCTAATTCAATCTCTGACATCAGATTTATCTCATTCATAAATCTTTCTTTGCAAGTGATTGTTTGTGCCATTATTACCTACCTCCTTCCTTCTTCGTTTCCAAAATTTCTGTCTTTAAGGAAGGTAACGAATACAATCGTGCCTTTCTTCATTCTTACTTACCTCCTCCAAAGTAATAAGTCAGACCTAAGTTAGTCACAAAATCAACGCCTCTTTCAGCTTTATCGGTATCCTTATTCTCTTTTAAGCTGATGTAGGTTGGTCCTATGTCTAAGCTCACCCCAAAATTGGGATTGATAAAGTATTCACCTCCGACAAAGACTCCTACAGCAAAGCCTGATCCCTCTGATTCATCTTCCTTGAAGGTTACATAGTCAACTTCTTCTCCAAAGAAGAGATTGGTGTATCCTCTTCAAATTTAATGGGTATCTGTTGTAAGTTGTAAGTTGTAAGTTG
>JASEGY010000484.1 GCA_030019105.1 bacterium
AGCTCATGTAAAGTAATTTTACATTTTTTGCAACACGGTTTCACTGAATGCTTACATACCACAGATGCCAGAATTTTTCAATACATTTCTCACTTCGGTGCTTTCTCGATCTTGGCCCACGAATCCCGCAGACCTACTGTCCGATTAAATATTAGCGCTCCCTCAGATGAATCAGGATCAACACAGAAATAGCCCTGTCTTAAGAACTGGTATCGACTTCCTGGCGCTGCCCCGGCTAAACCGGGTTCAACCCGGCATGAAGTCAACTTTTCTAAAGAGGCCGGATTCAAATTAGCTTTGTAATCAACGCCTTCCTTTGTATCCTCAGGGTTCGCTTTCAGGAAGAGATGATCGTAGGAGCGTACTTCAGCCTCGAGGGCGTGGGCCGCAGAAACCCAGTGCAAGGTTCCCATGACCTTACGTCCGTCAGAAGACCAGCCACCTCGTGTCTGGGGATCATAGGTACAGTGCAGCTCGACTACTTCACCGGTTTGCTCGTCCTTAACCACCCGGACACATTTGATGTAATAGGCATGTTTCAGCCTCACCTCACGACCAGGAGCCAAACGGTAGAACTTCTTCGGCGGGTCCTCACGAAAATCTTCTTGTTCAATGTAAATCACACGTGAAAAAGGAACCTTCCGTGAACCCATACCGGGATCCTCCGGATTATTCTCAGCATCCAACTCTTCCACCTGGTCTGCCAGGCCGGCTCGGTCTGCCGGATAGTTATCTATGACCACCCGAAGCGGACGCAATACGGCCATCACACGCGGAGCACGCCGGTTTAAATCTTCACGAATGCAGTGTTCGAGCAGGGCTATATCGACGACGCTGTTACTTTTGGCCACTCCGATGCGGTCACAGAAGTTTCGGATTGCCTCCGGTGTGTAACCGCGTCTGCGTAAACCTGAGATGGTCGGCAAACGAGGATCATCCCACCTACTGACATGCCCCTCTTCCACCAGTTCCAGGAGCTTTCGCTTACTCATCACGGTGTAGGTGAGTTCGAGGCGGGCGAACTCGATTTGCTGGGGATGATGGATGTTCAATCGGTCAAGAAACCAGTCGTACAACGGGCGATGATCTTCAAACTCCAGCGTACAGATCGAATGGGTGATCCCTTCGATGGAATCCGATTGGCCATGGGTAAAGTCGTAAGTCGGATAGATGCACCACTTGTTGCCCGTGCGGTGATGTTGAGCCCGTAGGATGCGGTACATAACCGGGTCCCGCATATTCAGATTTGGAGAGGCCATATCGATCTTTGCTCGAAGCACCCGGGAACCGTCCTCGAATTCTCCGGCCCGCATACGCTCGAACAAGTCCAGGTTCTCTTCGACCAGCCGGGTTCGATACGGGCTGTTCTTACCGGGCTTTGTCAAGGTGCCGCGATATCCTCTGATTTCTTCCGCGCTCAGGTCACAAACGTAGGCATAGCCGTCTTTGATCAACTGCACGGCGTACTCGTATAGCTTCTCAAAGTAGTCAGAGGCGTAGTATTCGTGTTCGCCCCAGTCAAAGCCGAGCCAGCGGACGTCTTCCTTAATGGCGTCGATGTACTCCTGTTCTTCCTTGATGGGGTTAGTATCATCGAAGCGCAAGTGACAAATACCACCTTTGTTTTCGAGGGCAATGCTAAAATTCAGGCAAATGGACTTGGCGTGTCCAATATGCAGATAGCCGTTCGGTTCCGGCGGGAATCGGGTCACGACCCGGCTGTCGTTTTTATTTACCTTCAAGTCCTGGGCGATAATATTTCGGATAAAGTCTGCGACCGGCTTCCGGTTATCTCCTGGCGTATTCGACGATTCCATGGCTTCTATTTCCTCCTCAATGACATTCGTGAATAACTTAACTTGTAACTACTCAGGTTGTTAGGTTCACGGTTCAAAGGTTCACGGTTGATCACCTTGCGCTCTTCGTATGGGACACTTTCGGAGTCAATTCGCGTGCAGTCGCCAAGCCTCAATATCTTCAAACCATTCAATCTTCATCGCTTTCTAACCTTGAACCTTGAACCTTGAACCTTGAACCTTGAACCTTGAACCTTGAACCTTGAACCTTGAACCTTGAACCTTTAACCTTGAACCTTGAACCTTGAACCTTGAACCTTGAACCTTGAACCTTGAACCTGAGCAGTTACCTTAACTTATTATAACCCATAAGTAAGGGAGAAGTCAAACAAAAAATGTACCGGACCTGACAGAACTCCAATAAAATATTGACAAGGCAGGAAACTTGTGCTAAGATTAAAACACAGTTTCGATCTGTATGGGGTAATTTTATACGAGGAGGCAGGTATATGAAGAAAATGATAACGGGGAAGACCAGGAAATTGCTTCTTGCTATTGATGACATCATCCATGTCATCATTGCCATCTTTCTGGTAGTAGCGGCCTTTCTTATTTTATATAAGGCGGGAGCTAATCTCCTTCAGCCAAATGTGCAGTCAATCCTTTTAATGATAAGCGATATTTTCTTTGTGCTCATTATTATGGAGTTGCTCTGGATGATAATCAGATACCTGAAGAGATTAGCTTTTTCCCTTCGGCCATTCATCTTTGTCGGGATTATCTCCAGTATCCGGGGGATGCTTATGATAGAAGCGAAGATGGCGTTAGGACTTCAGGAAGAAGGAAGTCACTATTTGTTTAAATTAGGCACAAGTGTCGGTATTGTATTGGTCCTGATTGTATGTCTCTGGATTTTATCTAAGATCCAGCACCCGATGAACACGGATGAATAATATAGCTCTTAAGATAAATATTTTGGGGTAAGCGAATTCAAGATAGGCTAT
>JASEGY010000485.1 GCA_030019105.1 bacterium
AACCCTGAACTTTGAACCCTTTGGCTCTTACCCTTAGATTTGAAGAAGATACCTTGTAGAAATGATTGCGTCAAGTGAAAAGTTGAGAAAAAGAGAAAAATTTGAGAAATTTGTGGGATCGGGCAGCCAAAGAGGTTGGGCGGCTAAAATTGGGGCACACTTCTCCCGTAGTGTTCCAAGATGATAACGCAAGATGAGAGAAAAGTATCCTCTTCAAAAGTCATGGTAGAATGATCAGGGGTCAGGAGTCAGGGGTCAGGAGTCAGGAGTCAGGGGTCAGGGGTCAGGAGTCAGGGGTCAGGGGTCAGGGGTTCAAGGTTGGTCATATTACGCGCCATCTAACCTTGCATCCTGACCCCTGACTCCTGATCCCTGCCTTGGCTCTTACCATTAGATTTGAAGAAGATACGAATGAATTTTATTGACAAGGCTGTCGTCTCATGGTAAAATTACTGTAAAGTTACGATTTCGGCATTAATCATCGTTTCGGCTATTTTACCGCAGAGCGAGGAGGTGTAGCTGCGACCCTTGTGGTCGCTATTAGGCAGGGACAAGCCCTGCCGCTACATTGCATATGTCTGAATTTCTCGCCGTGGCCCAAACGATGATCAAAGTTGCGATTTCAGTGCGATGAAACGATGCTCCAATCCGGAGGAGGAACGATGAAAAGAATCTTTAATATAGCCGGGCCGTGTCGCCCTGACAAACACTATATGCTGCCTGCCCAGGATCGATGCCGGAATCTTCGTGAACTCATTGACCAGGAGCAGTATTTTGTAATCCATGCCGCGCGTCAGTCCGGCAAGACTACGTTGCTCTTCGAATTAGCCCAACAATTAAATGCTTCCGGGGAATATTACGCCTTATATTGTTCGCTTGAAGTCGCTCATGAAATCGCTGATGCAGAGAAAGGTATCCCGGCTATTGTCAGGAACCTCAAAGCTCAAATAGAATTTCATAACGTCTTAGCCGGGCATCCCTTTGCTGAACATGCTGATTACTCTGATTTTACCACAATTCTCCTCAATGAGCTTTCATGTTTCTGCAAAAGACTGGATAAACCGTTGGTTGTCTTGTTTGACGAAGTGGATTGCCTGTCAAACGGAACCCTGATCTCTTTTTTGCGGCAACTTCGGGCTGGATATGTCAATCGAGGTCAAATCCCCTTTGTGCATTCCATCGCCCTGGTGGGAATGCGGAATATCCGGGATTATAAGGCCCACATCCGCGAAGATCGCGAAACATTAGGCAGCGCCAGCCCGTTTAATATTGTTACAGAATCGCTGACATTACGTAATTTTACCAAAGAGGAAATCACATGTCTGTATGCGCAGCACACGGAGCAAACAGGGCAGGTCTTCCCATCCGAAGTTATCGAAAGGATATATCATTACACCCGGGGGCAACCGTGGCTCGTCAATGCTGTTGCTAAAGAAATTGTCGTCAAAATCCTTGGCTCTGATTTTTCTCGTCCCATGTCTATCGAACATGTGGAACAAGCGGTTCAAACCATCATCTCTCGCCGTGACACGCATATTGACAGTCTGATGGAACGCTTGAGAGAAGAACGCGTCAGAAGGATCATTGAGCCGGTAATTTTAGGTGAGAGCAAAGGATATGATCTTCTGGACGATGACTATCAATATGTGCTTGATCTGGGGCTGCTGACTGAATCTTCATACCTCCTGATCCCGTCTAATCCGATATATGCTGAAGTCATTATTCGAGCTTTGAGTTTTCGGTCACTTATGGAACTGAATAAACAGAATTATCCCCCGCAAGCGCCCGCCTACGTTGCCACAGACGGGCGGCTTGAAATGAAACGATTACTTGGTGACTTCCAGAAGTTTTGGCGGCAGAATAGCGAGCTGTGGGTCGAACGGTATCAGTATAAAGAAGCTGCCCCACACTTGATCCTTCAGGCATTTCTGCAGCGAGTTGTGAATGCCGGCGGCCGGATATCCCGGGAAATGGCGGAAGGAACAAAGCGACTCGATCTCTGTGTGCATTATCAGGATGTGGATTACCCGATTGAGTTGAAACTGCGTTACAGTGAAAAAACATACCAGGAAGGCAAGCAACAGTTGTCAGAATATATGGAAAAATCAGGCTGCCCGGAAGGTTGGTTGATTGTGTTCGACCGAAGGAAAACTATCGAATGGAGCGATAAAATCTTTTGGAAGACTCATAAGATAGCAGGTAAAACCATTCACATTATCGGGTGCTGATATAAACCGTGTTCCATCCAACGAGCCCAGTACCGGCGAGAGGTTGCGCTATAAAAGGGAGGTTATTTATAATGAGCTTACAAACCATTCCAGCTATATATGAATCTGGAGTATTTAAACCACTTCAGCCGATAAAGTTACACAATCATCAGAAAATCAGATTAATAGTTGAAACTGAAGAAGACTTCTCTTCATTTCTTACCCCTGAGGAAATTCTATCTTTAGCAAATAAACGAGCTATAAAGTTACGCCAGAACCCTCGTGAAGTAGTTGTTAAACAACACCAGGAATTAATTAAAGCTCTTCAGGCAGAGGCCGTAAGCAAAGGTGTAGAAATTGATGACTATCCAGATGGAGACTGAAACTAAGTTCAGAGTTGTTTTGGATGCTAATGTGTATGTTGCCGCTTATTTAAGCACAAATGAACGCAGCCCCAACAAGGAATTAATTCAGAGATGGCTCGCTCATGAATTCACGCTTTTATTCTCCCAAAGCCTTCTGAAAGAGATTATCGAAAAATTCAATGCTATACTCAGCACGGTCATAAATAGTGATTTTGAATAGGTTGTAAGTTGTAGG
>JASEGY010000486.1 GCA_030019105.1 bacterium
TCCGCAATCTGCAATCCAAAATTGGTTTGGTTGCGGCCAGAGGCCGCGCTAAGCTATGCTATTGCAATTATGACAGATATTGCCATGCAGGGAGAAGGGATAACTATTACCGGCAACGACATAGCCCGCCGGCAAAATATCTCTTTTTCATTTGTGGCCCAACTTCTTAATAAATTGAAACATGCCGGGTTGCTTGAAAGTATCAGAGGCGGGGTTAGTGGTGGGTATCACTTTAAATGCTCACCTGCAGAGGTGACTATAAAGAAAATTGTGGAGGCAATAGAGCCCTCGTTTTGTATTTGTCCGAGCATCGATATAAAAACGGCCCAGCCAGTGGATGATACGGTTCGTGCCTTCTGGAAACGGGTTGGAATAGATGTCTCCAAATGGGGTAGTTACGTGGTTCAAGGTTCAAGGTTAGAGAGCGACCAACCGTGAACCGTGAACCTGAGCTGGGTATATTATTTAATCTTTTTCTTAACCACTATAGTATCCTCTGCAATGACATGTATCATTTAACAGCGAGATCATTGGCCGGCCTTCAAAGAAGTCGATAATATTCAAGGCAGCCAGATCCTGGGCAATAGCCCAAAAGTTCACCTGGGACAGACCAAGAAAGTGGGCCAGGATGATCTTGATCGGCCCGCCATGGGCTGCTAAGAGGGTCGTGCCTTCGGCCTTTCTTTTGAGAATAACCTCCAGGCCTTTAATTACCCGGTGTTTGAGGTCGCTTACCGATTCTCCACCAGGAGGCGAAAACTCCTCACCGGTAAGCCACTTCCGGTATATTTCCGGGTCTTTCTCCCTGATCTCATCCAGAGATTTTCCCTCCCAATCTCCGAAATCGATCTCATTGAAGCAATCCCAGGGATTGACCGGCAAATTATGGGGCCGGGCAATAGCCATGGCTGTCTCAATGGTTCGTTTCAGCCCGCTGCTGTAGATGACAGAAATAGGCTCCTCTTTTAATCTTCCGGCCAATGCCTCTACCTGTTTTGCCCCGGCCTGACTGAGGCTGCGATCAGCCCGACCCTGATATTTATGGACAGAACCAATCCCCTCCATCTCACCATGTCTGACCAGCAGTAGTCTCATAGTATCAACTCCTTTAGAGAATTTTGGCCACGGTCATCGTTTCGGCCATTTAAAAATAAGAAATGGGAAATAGGAAGTAAATCAAGATACTTCCCATTTCCTAATTCCCCATTTCCCATTTTCGACTTGAGTGGCCGAAACGATGACCAATGCCTTGTCTGCTATCCCTACCAAATCGTTTCAATAATATCCGATTCTTTAATAGCTTTATCTCTTGTGATGATCTTAGTTGAAGAGTCAACTAAATCCCGGTAGACTACGCCTGTAGCCACGATTACCCCATCATGTAAATTCAGCCTGTCATCAAGAGCCTCAACACAAGCAAAGTCAAAAGGATAGACTATGCACCGCGTGTCCTCTTCTACTTCCTCCACAACCTGATCAAAAGAGATACTGATTCGCTTCTTTTTAAAAAGATATTTGACCTCAGCTAATACTACCGTTGGGATTATCAAGGTTACTTCTGTCTCATCTAAAATCCTCTCCGCCCTTTTAGAGAGACGCTTATCTTCGTCAAAATACCACACCAGGGCATGGGTGTCAACGATATAAGTACTCATAGTTCCTCCCGAGATCTTATCTTGGCCGCTTCTAATTCTTCTTCGCTAAATCTCCCTTCACCTCTGAGGATACCTTTTAAACTTCGCAATCCTCTTTGCCGGACTGGTTGTAGTTTATGCCTGTTTAAGCCTTTTAGAACTTCAAGTTGGGCCTCAATACTGCCAATTTTGACAGCAAGATTTCCCGCCTTCATAGTAAATCCCCCCTTCATAATTAGACTTCGGATAAGTTCATGGTTGTTTGAAACCTTTTTACTTATTTCGTAAACACCCAGGCCCACGATAGCCGCTGTTTCGCTCCTGAGCCTTTGAGTACCCAGAGAAACAGTAGTCCAGCCTCTCTTCCTGGCGATTTCTACTTCTTCAAGAGTAAATCCTCCTTCGGGGCCAACGAAAAGGGCTGCCTTTTTAGCCTCCAGACCAGACTCCAGACCAGACTTTAAAATATCGCCTATTCTAATATCTCCTTCTCCTTCCCAGAGCAGGAGCAGGAGATCACCCGTTGTCCGGGCTAAAACCTGGTCAAAATCAGTCACCGGCTCGATAACCGGTATTCTGATCCGGCCGGATTGAGTAGAGGCAGCAAGGGCAATTCGCTCCAGCCGGAGTTGATAATGTGAGATTCGTTTCCCCTCAGGCCTGGCTACAGAGCGCTCCGTAATCACAGGAATTATCCGGTCTGCCCCTAATTCGACGGCTTTTTGGATAACCAATTCCATTCCTTTAGTCTTTAGAAGGGACTGGATAAGGGTGACCTCAAATTCAGGAGGAGGATGGATAATTTTGTCAACTACAGCCGCTTCAATTGATTGATGGTCTATTTTGGTGAGTATCGCCTGGTATTCACCCCCTTCACTATCAAGCAGCACTATTTCATCTCCTGGCTTCAGGCGTAGAACCCGAGAAATACGTGAGATGATGGCTGGGTTGGTAATAGTCAGAGGGAGAGTTGTAATTTTCTCCGGGGAAAGAAAGAATCGCCTGTGAGTCATGGTATAGTGGTTAAGAAAAAGATTTTGGGGGTGCCTTTAGTTGTAAGTTGTAAGTTGTAAGTTGTAGGTTGTAGATTAAGCAACACGCCGTGGGTATAATATTACCCCGCAACATTTGCGTTGTCCGCGAGAATTATGAACATAAAGGC
>JASEGY010000487.1 GCA_030019105.1 bacterium
CATAGCCTATCTTGAATTCGCTTACCCCAAAATATTTATCTTAAGAGCTATAAAAGTGTAAAGTTGCTATTTCGGTAATTTGAAACGATGCCCGCATTCCGTATTCGGTACATTCCGCAATCCGAAATCCGCAATCTGCAATCTATATGGCTTCCTCCAGAAGTCTGGCCAACTCCTCAGGACTGGCCTGCCTGGGATTATATTTAGCAGAGCTTGACACCCCTTTAACGATCCCCGAAATATCAGCCGGGGTTACACCAAGATCACTCAGGTGGTGACTTATCCCCAAATTTGAGAGTAGATTTTTTACCTCTACAGGTGCGTTGCCTGGTTCTTGATCAGATGTGCCTGTCAAGGCATTGTTCATCGTTTCGGCCAATAGCGACCTTCCCGAAAGCTTGAAGCTTTCGGGAAGGTAAGGTTGCAAGTCTCCCCGGCCGAAACGATGAACATCGCCGCCTGTCAAAGATGCCGCTATCATTGAAAGCTTTTGGGGCGCTGCTTCCAGATTAAACTCCATTATATATGGCAAAAGAACAGCGCAAACCAGACCGTGAGGGGCATGGGCAATAGGACCTAAAGAGGCGGCCAGACCGTGTGCCACCCCAAGACCGGCGTTGGCCAAAACTATCCCCCCAAAAAGCGCTGCCAGGGACATATCTTCTCTTGCCTCCATATTCCCTCCATTACGGTATGCTTCCCTTAATGATTTTCCAACCAGACTGATCCCCTCTAAGGCCAGCGAGTCAGTAACAGGATTAGCCTTTATGGAACAATAACCTTCAACTAAATGGGCCAGGGCATCCATCCCGGCAGAAGCGGTGACCTCAGGGGGGGCAGTCGCAGTTAATTCCGGATCAACCACGGCCAGAACCGCCATTAGAGCCGGGCTCCTGATACTCTTCTTTACCTTTTGCGCAGGATCAGTAATAACCGCATTGCAGGCTGCCTCAGCTCCGGTTCCGGCTGTGGTGGGGACAGCGATAAAAGGAAGGGTTAGTTCAGGTCTGATCTCTCTTCCCTCCTGGTATTCAATCGTCTTTCCACCATTTTTAGCCAGACCGGCCACCGCCTTAGCTACATCAAGGCTGCTGCCCCCGCCCAAACCTATGATTAGATCACACCCCTCCCGGCAAGCCAGGGCTATTCCTTCATCGACCGCAGATAAGTCCGGTTCCGGCGTAACTTTATTATAAAGGACGACTCCGAGGCCGGCATTTTCAAGATACTTTCTAACCCGGTCTAACACCCCGCTAGAAGCCAACGCCTTTTTGCCTGTGACTAAAAGAACCTTACTGCCCAGCTTTTTAGCCTCAGCGCCTATAGATCGGATGCTATCTCTTCCGAAGATAATCCTTTTGGGAAGGTTCAACTCAAATACCTGCATACCTTTCTCCTCCCGTTTACCCACAAATTCGACCTTGAAAAGGCGCTACTCTTCCCACCGATCACCGATCACCGATTACCGATTACCGATTACCTGAGTGGTTACGGTAAATTTAAGATAACATGTTGAGAAAAAGATGTCAAGAGAAAAAATACTTGAAATATTCAGGATTTGTGATAAACTGAACTTATTCACATGGACGAATGCAGGTGTTGGTCTACGATGTTGAACAGGAGGTAATCGTCAAATGGCTCGAGTAGAAGACTATCCCAGATACGTCGAAGAGATCATCGAACGTTATGGCCAGTACAAGCCAGCGTACGGGGACGTAGAGGTGCAGACCATCATTGATCGAGAGCACTACCACTATCAGCTCATCAACGTTGGCTGGAACAAGAATCAACGCATTCGCGGCTGCGTACTCCACGTTGACATCAAAGATAACCGCATCTGGATACAGCACGACGGCACAGAAACGGGTATCGCCAACGAGTTAGTCGAGATAGGTGTCCCAAAGCAGGATATCGTTTTGGCATTTCTCGCTCCCTACAAGCGGCAATACACCGATTTCGCGGTTAACTAAACAGGCCATGTCTGTGGACAACCGCCTAAACGAATAATATCAATCGATCTGAATTACCGGGTTTTATTTTAGTAGAATAAAACCTTACAGAGGCTTGAGCTGTATGCCGGGAAACTTGCTTGCACAGTTCTTAGGGGGAGACGGAGCCGCAAGGTTCCCGACCTACCCGGTCCTTAACTTAATGGCAGTGGGGCAACGCCATGGGAACATCAGAGGAGTTGTGATGCCGGTAGAAGTGCGCCTGTGCAAAAAATATATGAAGCTGGCCGTTAAAGAGGCTTTGCGCAATCTTGAAGAGACGCATGGCGGTCCTTTTGGGGCCTGCATTGTTAGAGAAGAACGAATTCTATCAGTGGCGCGCAATACGGTGTTAAAACAAGATGCCACCTCTCATGCGGAGATTAATGCCATCAGGGATGCTTCAAAGAAGCTGAAGACCTTTGACCTTTCCGGGTGCGTTATTTATTCGACAACTGAACCCTGTCCCATGTGTTTTGGCGCCATCCATTGGGCCAAAATTGATGCCTTAGTATACGGCACCAGTATATCTGAGGTAAAAATGAGAGGTTTCAACGAACTGACTATTGCCAATTCAGTGATGAAGAGACTCGGGAAAAGTCAGGTAAAAATCTTTCCGCATTTTTTACGTGATGAATGCCGGCAACTTTTAGAAAAATGGGACAGTCTGGAAAAGAAGTGCCTGTATTAACTGAAAAGATACCAAGATCCGTTCTTGACAATTTTCCACCTGCCTGTTATAATTTTCGGCCTTGTTCATCGTTTCGGCCACTCAAGTCGAAAATGGGAAATGGGAAATTAGG
>JASEGY010000488.1 GCA_030019105.1 bacterium
CCGCAATCGTAACATTCTCGCGGACAACGCAAATGTTGCGGGGTAATAGTATACCACACCCTGGTGCCCCAATCAACTGAAAGGCTTTCTGCTTTATTTGCTCTTCATCTATTTTAGCCCCAAGTTTAACTTCGTCATATTGTCCTTCGAATGCTTCCAATGCCGCTCTTGCCAGGGCAGTCTCCCAGGCGTCATCTATAATTCCTGACACTTCTTCAGGGGTCAAGTAATACCCTCTGGCCTTTCTTCGTTTGTTAACATAGGTAATTTCCTTAACAGCATTTCGTATGGAGAATTCCCAGGAACGTGTCGTTCGGTGTTCCGCCTCCTTCTTGATTAAATGGAGTAAGAGGATTACCGTATAGCTGTAAATCTTATGAATTTTATCATCCCAACTCATTTCTTCCATTTCCTCTACCAGGGATAAAGCCGCAACATAATTTCGCTGTTCCAGATAATTCTTTAATTCAAATAATTCTTCCATGGTTATAATCCTCTCGGAAGTAAATGTAGCCTAATTGGACATATTCCATCTCAGGTCGACATGTAACAACCCGGCCAACTCTTGCCGTGTTAGCCCTCACCGCTACAACTACTTGGTATTAAAGCTGTTAGATGTAAATCAAAGTAGTAACGGAAGACTACCAATAACTTGCCTCGTATTCCAATTTTGCCATCCAATTTGTTACGCACTTTCGGCACCAACGTCCCCTCGTACCTCGCAAAGGTGATGATAGGTCGTTACCAACTCCGGCAAAGGTGGAACTCGAGGCGACAAAGATAATCCTACATTCAGGAAATCACTGACTGGTGAACTGGTTATTACCGCCATTGTCGCCTGCCACAAGTCTTGTGGTAAATTATGTAAGGAATCAATGGAGATGGTCAAGGGCTTGTCCTGATGGTGCGTCATCAAGTGCTTAAAGCTAATGAATGTCAGCCCTATGGCCTTAGCGGGCATGCCGCTCAGCTTACCAGTATCCAGACGCAGCAGAATATTTTCCGCCAATTCTACACCAGTAGCGTGTTCACTGTGCCCGAAGGAGACATAAAGCACATCCGCCTCCTGGTCATAATGATATTTGACTTTGCTCATCGCTTACTAAGGTTCTCCTTCTCTGTTTACCTCATTTATAGAAAACAATGTGCAGTGATTGACTAATGTCACCTTAAATGTCTCCAGAAAACCTTGTCGACCAAGGAGAGGTGGAATATCATCACGATCCAGAAATCCAACCGGAACTATTCGTTCCCATTTGCCTATCCTAACCCTTTCTTCTCTAAAAAGATAAACCTTTTTCCTTCCACCTATTCCACCAGTCCAATGGGCATTACATTCCTTTTTCAAATCTATCCCCAAATCCATTGCATAGAAGCAAGGCAACAAGGTATAATCTGCGCCTGTGTCTACAATCATTATTACCTCGACCCATCCGTTAATCTTTCGCGACCAGAAATCAACTTTGGCTATGGGGCGATAAACATAGCCAAATATCTCCGAGGGGCTTTTATCAAAAGGAAATCTCAAAGTAGCCATAGAATTAGCGTATCCTCTTTGGGGACATAAGTAATTGTAGGGGTCTTACCAGGATATTTTTTGGTAACCCTATCAAATATCTTAGAGGCCTCTTTACCCGTCTTAGCAGTAAACACCTCACCAGCAATCATAACAATATGTTTGCCTCGATAATCTGGATCCGTGAAAATATCTTTCTTTACTTCTGTCACCTCTCTCACCTCCCCATGGTTGTTCAATTCTATTTTTATTCCCCACGAAAAACACGAAAGAACACGAAATTGCTGTGCTTTCTTATATTTTTTCGTGCATTTTCGTGTGTTTCGTGGGCATAATTAGCAGAAATTTATTAGAACTGAACAGCCCTGCTCACCTCCCAATAGTAACCGATGTCAATTTTTGCCACGGCAAGATGACCGATTATAAACCATCCCTATAATTTTTAAATTTGCTTGAACTTTTTCAACGCCCTATTTGTGCCCAACTATGGGGTTGAAAAAAAGAAATCTTGGCTCATTTTTTTCTTAACATATCACCGCAGGACTAAGGTTCCCTTAAGTTATTAAGTTAACTCCGTCCCTCAAGATTCTATACTACTATACTATACCCTGGTGACCAAATCAACTGAAAGGCTTTCTGCTTTATTTGCTCTTCATCTATTTTAGCCCCAAGTTTAACTTCGTCATATTGTCCTTCGAATGCTTCCAATGCCGCTCTTGCCAAGGCAGTCTCCCAGGCATCATCTATAATTTCTGACACTTCTTCAGGGGTCAAGTAATACCCTCTGGCCTTTCTTCGTTTGTTAACATAGGTAATTTCCTTAACAGCATTTCGTATGGAGAATTCCCAGGAACGTGTCGTTCGGTGTTCCGCCTCCTTCTTGATTAAATGGAGCAAGAGGATTACCGTATAGCTGTAAATCTTATGAATTTTATCATCCCTACTCATTTCTTCCATTTCCTCTACCAGGGATAAAGCCGCAACATAATTTCGCTGTTCCAGATAATTCTTTAATTCAAATAATTCTTCCATGGTTACAATCCTCTCGGAAGTAAAGGAGCAGGAGGTTTAAAATCAGGATTAAAATATCCATCTATTCTCATAAGACTAACTCTATCCCTTCCTTACTTAAATATTCAACTAACCCTTCCTTATTTTTATATTCAGGCGGTATGTTTTCTAATAAATCATCAAAATCTGAATAATGAGCAATTACGACCTTGTTCATCGTTTGGGCAATGGGATCAATTTTGTAGTGGTCGAGCTTGCTCGA
>JASEGY010000489.1 GCA_030019105.1 bacterium
AGCCTAAACTCCAAAGGATAACCAACCCCAAAATCTTTTTCATGAAGTCTATAGATAGACTGAAGGCAGAAGGCTTTTAGGGGCTGACTGCTACGCGACCACCCCGCTGAAGGCGTTATAAAAGTCTAATTTCTCCTTAATGAGAAACTCTGAAAACCCTTTTTCCTGCATTATCCGGATTAAGGATTCATAATTAGCATCCTCTGCCGGGCCCCGGCATCCCAGACAACCGGCTTTGGCCGCAGGACAGACAGCGCCGCAGCCCGCTCTGGTAATGGGGCCAAGACAGATTTTTTCCAGGTCCAATACGCAGGTATTAAGATTCTGTTTACATTCAACGCAAACCGGATATTTGGGGAACTTTATCTCCGCGCCGGTTACAATATTGACCACAATCTTTTCGACTTCAGCTTTGGATACGGGACAGCCCGGAATCTCCAGGTCAACCTCTACAATGTCTCCCACCCTTTTTACCTTGCCGGTATCAACGCTATTCTCTCCATAAACTTCTCTAACTGCCTCCTTGAGCGGGAAATGGTTTTTAAGGTGATTCACTCCACCAAAGCAGGCACAAGTTCCCAGGGCTACCAGCACCCTGGCCTTTGCCCTGATTTTTTTTAACCTGTCAATCTCATCCCTTCTGGAAATACTGCCCTCAACCAGGGCGATATCATAATTATCACTTTGATCCGAAGATATCTCCCTGAAATTAACCACTTCCACCAGGGAGAGAAAGTCGATTAATGTTTCTTCCTTATTGGCCAGTTGCAGCTCACAGCCTTCACAGGAGGTAAAATCAAATACCCCTATTTTGGGTTTCTTGAGATCAATACCGAGATACTTCAAAACAAGCCTCCATTAAAATTAGCCACAAATTATACTTGAGAAGGGCATAATTTGCGATTTGGCAACTACTCAGCCGTGCAAAAAGGGAACACAGATTACACAGATTATCTGGATTACACAGATTATTAACCAGATATTCACCCTTTTGAGAAAGGCAGTCAAAGGTAATGGCTGTTCCCAGGTCAATGACAATGGCCGGACAGCCATAAAGTTCTCTGGCCGCTATTACATTGACCAGCCGGTCTGCGCCAAGCTGTGAAGGGTCATCGTAACAGAGCTTCAGCTCTATATCAAGAGAGGAATTTACCACAGAGGAATTTACCACGCCGGCTTCTATTCCAAGACAGTCTTTGACTACCTGAACAAAGACAGGGGTTAGTGGGGGGACTACGGAAGAAATGACCGCCCTGCGGATTGTTCCGATTGCGGATTTCGGATTGCGGATTTCGGATTGCGCCTGCCATTGTCTGAGCTCGCCTTGCAACCAGGCATTATAATCTTCGCCGGCTTTATCAAATTCAGTCGAGATGTGGAAGCAACGCTGAAGCTGACTTCCCTGATATATCCCGATGGTAATTCGACTATTGCCGATATCGATAGCTAACAACCAATGTTCTTGATTCCTGCTAAGCACTTTCCGCACCAACCCCCAAAGTGCTACCCTACTAACCCGGCCATGTTAAGCCATGCCGAGTTTTTTCTTAATAAAATCCAGATCTTGCCAATCCTTGGGATTCTTGCGGGCAGTTAGAGCAATTTCTTTCATTTCCTTGAGATGCTGCAAGGACGCGATCTTTATGGTCGTTGTCCTATCAAGTTTTTTATTCTCTGCAGCCGCGAGGAGATCAGAAGCCTTTAATGGAAAATCAAGTAAAATGTCAATTTTCATTTCCATCTCCGGGTTCCAGAAAAACACGGTGTCCGGTTTATCGATCATTATTCTGGAAGCAGCAACATTGGCATTATCAATGTAGGCTACAGGGTTCCCGTCCTTATCCACGTTGGAGACATAATAGCACTTAGCTTTATACATGGCCCGAATCAGTGATTTAGCTTCTTCCATATTTTTTGGCCTTTTTGATACAAGATCGCAGTCGAAAGTAACACGGTCTGACCCGAAAAGAGTTAGCGCCAGTCCCCCTACAAAGATTGGGATGAATTTTGCGGCTTCCAAGTTCCTGATGACTTGTTTAAGCTTTCGAGTTTCCGGTAGGGGTTCCATCTGCCTGCTCCTCGTTAACTCGGTTAACTCGCTGGAGATTACGAATGAATTGCGCATGACGAAAGTTACGGTTAAGTAAATCGATAGGACATTGGCTCATGTAGATTCGGCGCTTAATCTTCTCTGCTTTTTTCATTTGCCATAAATTTTAACATAAAGGATTATCTTTGTCAATCATTATTACCCCTACCACGAGACATGCCCTGCCGGCCTATTTGCATTGCACCGGCTGTCGAAAGCATCTTCTCAATATTTCGGGGACTTACCCGTAAACGTGAACGTACCCGTGAACGTGTCCGGAAACGAAGTTGCCAGTGAATCCGATGCATAGTTGATCGGGCACGGGCACGTTTACGTTTACGTTCACGGGCATGAGACTCCGCCCCGATTTATTGAGAAGATTCGTCGAAAGAGGTCATCAAAAATTGACCTGCAAATAGACCGTCGTTTCTCCCTCTTTGTTATAGGCCAGGCCTAAAGCCGGTGCAAACTTAAGCCCAAAGAAGGCCCCGGTCTCCTGCTGCAATTCTATCCCGCCTGAAAGCTGGGTCTCCTCTTCTGAAAAGGCCGCGTCAGTAAATAGTGCCAGGCAAAGATCTTCAAAAAAGAGATTGGGATTCCAGAGACCTTTCCTTATCTTTAAGAGTGGACGGGAATACTCTAACGTGGATTTCGACACCCCTTTGGGAAAAATCTCGATTTTCTAAGTGCCG
>JASEGY010000048.1 GCA_030019105.1 bacterium
AAGAAACCTCTGTTGGAGCTACGATCCTGACAGTCACCCCGGAGGAGCTCGTCTGGGTATCTCCACTGATTTTGCTGGTTATCGAAGTCCCCTCCGGATTTATGCAAAGCACATCTCCCTCGAAGGTCTTAATTCCACTCTCATTAGCCGGGATCTGAACCCGATAGGTGGTAGTCTGATCAAGTATTCCCTCGGAGTCATAGAAAAGCCACTTCACTTCACCAGTTGAAGGATTAAAGCTAACAGAGTCTGGAGTCGAAGAGATTGCAGTCCAGTTAGCAGGGATATATTCCCTGATAATGATCTCATTAGGTTTATTAGACTCATTGACATCAATGGTCAGGTTTACCTCTATCGTAGTATCGGAGGAATAACTTTGAGGCAAGGTTCTGGTAACTGTAACCTGAGGTTCAGAGGAAACTCCTTCTCCACTTAAAGACACATCCAATGCCGGTGTATCAGGGTTATTGGATGCGATGAAGAGACTCGCGCTCTTTAACCCTGCTGATACAGGAGAGAATACCACATCAACTGGACAGGTAGCTGATGGTGCCAAGGTCTGTCCTGAGTAGTTGTTGTTCTGTATGCTGAACGCAGAAGCATCTGTGCCTGTGAGGGTAATTGTGCCTATCACAAGATCTGCATCGCCTGTGTTTGAGATGGTAAAAGTCTGGGGATCTGATGAGTTGCCAATATTTACACTACCAAAGTTATGGGAAGCTGGAGAAACCGAAATATCAGGAGCAGATATACCACCAATAGCATAAAGATAACCATCAAAATTTCCGATATATATTGTTCCATCAGCACCTATCGCAGGAGAGGAAAATAAATCACCACCCGTCTGGTACCGCCACTTAAGTGTGCCATTGGAATTTATGGCATAAAGATAATTATCATCACTTCCAATATATATTGTCCCATTAGCGTCTATTGCAGGAGAAGAATCTACATGACCACCGGTTTGATATCGCCATCTACGTGTGCCATCAGGATTTATGGCATAAAGATAATTGTCTTGACTACCAACATATATTGTCCCATCAGAACCTATCGCGGGGGAGGATCCTACACCACCTCCCGTTTGATACCGCCATTTACGTGTGCCATCAGGATTTATGGCATAAAGATAATTGTTCCGAGTTCCAACATATATTGTCCCATCAGAGCCTATCGCGGGAGAGGAGCCTACACTACCCCCGGTTTGATACCGCCATTTACGTGTGCCATCAAGATTTATGGCATAAAGATAATTATCCCAGCTTCCAACATATATTGTGCCATCATCGCCTATCGCGGGAGACGAAAAGCCACCCCCGGTTTGATATCGCCATTTACGTGTGCCATCAGGATTTATAGCGTAAAGATAACCATCAGCACTTCCAACATATATTACCCCATCATCACTTATTGCTGGGGATGATGTAACACCACCCCCCGCTTGATACCGCCATTTACGTGTGCCATCGGAATTTATAGCATAAAGGTAATTATCACTACTTCCAACATATATTGTACCTTCGCTACCTATCGCAGGAGAAGAAATTACATCATCCCCAGTTTGATACCGCCATTTAAGAATTCCATCAGGATTGACAGCATAAAGATAATTATCATTACTTCCAACATATATTGTACCTTCACTACCTATCGCAAGAGAAGAAAATACATCACTACCAGTTTGATATTGCCATTTAAGTGTAGCATCTTTACCCACATAAGGACTTCTCCTTGTATGTCTTAAATCATGTCCAAATATCGGCCACGGCCCATTATCCAAGCCACCAGAGCTTTCCGTATACTCAATAACCAGGTACGGCTTATATGACGAACCCGATTCAGACGACCAGATATTAACAAATTCATGCTGAGTGGGAGTAGTCTGACTGATATCTCTGCTGCTTCTAAACCCAATTTTTGTTGCTCCTCCCTTGTTTATCCAGCTCAGGCCCGTAGCGTTAAATGTAATACTGTTTATTCCATTATTATCCTGCCAATTGCTTGAATTAAGCGAACCGCCGGAAGTTGTTCCAAAACTCCCAAAATCTGAGAGAGCAAGAGAGCTAACCGATGCCTGATTGCTTTGCACAATTTCAATATCAAAATCTGTATAGGAATAGTCAGCATCATAACCATATAGATACAAGGTCGCACCGGTTATGGTGCAATTGTCTGGCAGCAAGCCGGTGTCAAATGGGATCGAAGCTCTGTAAACATAATATTCCCCGGAAGCTGCCTTATCCTGACCCACAATAAGCATCGTGGTATAAGCAGGGTTGCTAACTTCATTGGCTGTCTGAGCACTTTGTAGGGTAAGATAGTCATTAAAACCGTGATTAAAGATAAATCCATCGTTAACAGTGCCGTTGCCTGAAAAGAATATTTTTTGATGTGTTTCAGGATTAGAGCTTACTTCCAGCATAACTGCATTAGAATTAGGTGATTCCGCAGTATTGTGATAAGCCTGCACAAAATAGGTATATGAATGTCCTGCTACAACAGTATCATCTACAAAACTGGTCGCATCCGGCGCTAAAACCGCAATTCTTTCGGTGGGGCTTCCCGTCCGAAAAACGGATATCCCGTTGGCTAAAACTCGATTTTCCCAGGAAAGGTTCACAGCCCCATCCTGGCTTACCTCTGCCGTCAGGTTAGTCGGGTGCGTGTTGGAGACAAATTCAGTGGTCTGGCCATCGGATTGTATGTATCCGCCTTCAAAATCCTGGCATTCTCCTCCTGAGCAAGAATACCGGTCAGAGGTCGGAAACCCGACCCAGGTGGCATATCCCTGTCTGCCCCATTCCTGATAAATCAGCCCGGAAACTGCATATGAATTCCCGGAATGCACCTGGATAGACCCGCCTTCAAAGAGCTGATAGTATCCCTCTGTCCCAAAACCGGAGGTAGTCTGTATTCGATCACTTATCGGAAAACCAAGTGCGCCCGCAGCGTAAGAAACAGAACTCCATTTAGCGTAAACTTCGCCGTAGACGGCAAAGGGATGAAGAGTGTTCAACTGTATGGAGCCGCCTTCAAAAATCTGGTAAGTCCCGGAGGTATTGAAAGAAGAGGTTGTCTCTATCCTGTTGTCTGTTGGAAAACCCAGCAGGCTATCTGCGTAGCCCAGGTCACCCCACTTCTCGTAGAGTTTGCCGTACAGAGCATAAGCCTCTCCTGCCTGCGAACCACTGTTTATGTACTGGATGGAGCCGTATTTAAAGAGCTGATAATAGCCTTCTACACCACTCAAGACAGATGTGGTTGATTCAACTGTCCCTGTTGCTGTGCCGAGTTGGGCTGAGTTTGCCTCCCAAACCGATATAAACTTTTGGCTTATATCTCCATTGGGCGCTCCTTCGCCAACCGCTATCTGGCTGTCACCCTGAACAATCATGCTAATGCGTACCGGCTTAAACTGGGTGTCCCTGTCTGGTACCCAGCCACCGCTGACATGGTAGGGATAGAAATATTCCTTATATTCGCCAGGTGTAGTCGGGGCCTGTATTGAAAAATGAAAAGTGGCTATTCCCCCCTTTTCGATTGTGGTTTCATTCGGATAACAGACCTTCCAATCAGAATCCACCCAGGTGTTGTGGGCAAAGGAAGAATGACCAGTGGGCGGCGTTTGGGTGGGATCGATAGAATCTTCAGAGACGGCAAGATAAATGTTGGTAGGATTGGACGGATCATTGTTCCAGGGTTCTCGCCCCTCATTCTTCCACTTTATGGTTATAGTTACAGCCTCACCAGGTGCAAGGGTGATAGGGTCTTCAGCGCTTTTGCTGTTGGAGTGATCCGCATACGACAGGGTGTATTCCCAGCCCTTTGAAAAGGCATAGACAGACTTGCCCTTCAGAGAAAAAAAGTGCTTTCTTACTTTATAATCCGGATAGCTAACACAACTTGAACACCAATTAGAATCCAAAACCCATATTTTCTCAGGGTTGCCTTGAGCATCCAATACGGGACGACCGAGTGCAATCATGGTGTGAGGTATGGAAGTATATAGAATATCTCCAGGCACCACATCTTTGATATTTTTGGAAAAGTTGTCATAATATCCCCCACAACTTCCGTTTATACAATCATTATTGGGGATATCATGATTTCCAGTCGCTTCACAAACAATAATCTCAACAAATTGCTTACACCACCCCGGATCAAAGCCAGCATCGTAGCATTCCGGTTTTGAATAATGGATGATCTTGTCAAGCTCTTTAAGCTGATGGACGTTGCTTGTATTCTTGCCCTCTCTCTCAATAGTGAAAGAACCGTCAAAATTTAAAGATTGGGCGATCTGCAAAATGTCGTAATTGTAATTTCTGGCCTCTGCCAGAGAAGAAAAAATAAGAAAAAATATCACTCCAAAAATCACGATACCTGATTTAGAAACCTTCATCTTGTCTCCTCCCTTTCTCATTTCGGATTTCGGATTTTGGATTGCAGCATCTTTTATTACAAACTCCTTCATTACGGATTTCGGATTGCAGATTACGGTATGGTTAGGGTATAACTTCTTTTAAAAAGCTGACATCTGTATTCAGAATCTTAGCTGATAATTGAGAGCTATCTGCTTTTCCTTGAGGTTGTAGTCAAGGGAGAGCCTGTTTAGTTCCTCTTTTAGTCGGTTAAGTTCTTGTTTGTCTTGTTTGATGCCGTTTTCTATGAAGCTTCCTTTTGTGTACTTTATAATATAAGGTATACCGCCCAGGGCCAAAAAACTACCCCCTATTATTCGACACATCTTCTCTCGCAAAGCAGTCTCTTCTTCCGCAGCCTTTTTTGCCTCTTCACTTTCATCTTCTGGTTCTGTTGGGGAAGGAATAAAGCCTATTCCAAGAGTGAGAATTCCTGCAAAAAGAGATCCTCCTTGTATAGGCGAAGGCTTTCGCCAGTTAGGATCATATTTACTTTCCAAACTTGCCAGATGAGATTCTTTTTGGGAGATCAATCTAACCAATTCATCCTTTCTGTCCTCTGTTCTTTTAAACTCTCTTACTTCCTTCCTTTCTGTAACTATTCTCTCGCCAAGTCCTTTCTCCATCGCAACAGTAGCCACACTCTCCACATCTATCAGACTGACGAGAAGTTGCGCCTTATAAGCCACCTGATTTTTCTCTAACTTCTCTGATGCCTGGGTGAGCTTTCCATAGATAAAGGCATCTATGCCCCGACTCTCACCTTTTTTAGCCATGGTCTGTTTGTCTAATACCCCTTCTTTGGTCAACTGTATTTCCTCTTTGAATGCTTCAAGACTCTCTCTGTCCACCACTTCCAGGGATAAGTTTTCTACCATCCTGGCGATCATCTTGTCAACCACAGCCCGGTCATCGATCCTTTTTTCAGTCGTCTCATCAACAAATTGAAGCAAGGAAACCCTTTTGACATCAAGTCCGGATTCGGCCTCTTTGAGATTATCCACCAAATCCAAAACCGCCCGATCCACACCTGTTTCAAGATAGTCTTCAGTCAAAGGAACTTCCTTTGCCCAAACCAGTATTCCCCGCTCCACATCGACCATCTTAAGAACAAGCGAGGGATTATTTTTGTGAAGGATAGGATTTTCATAGATTGCGCCGTAAATAAAGGCATTGATCCCGTATCCCTTGCCAAGTTCTGCGGCTGTCTCTTGATCTACCCAAAGGTAGTGCCTCTCTGCCAACTCCTTTTCCTTGTAAAGCTCTTCGATATTTCCCCGGTCAATCACAGTAAGCCCTGTCTCCCTGACCAATTGAGCAGTCAGTTTATCCACGACAAAAGAGTGGTTCAGTTTTATGCCGGTGTTGTTTGAGATATTCCAGAGGGCAATCCTTTCTATCCCTGCTGCCTTCAATCTAACTTCTGCCTCTTTTACCGAAGAAGAGATCGCATCTGCTGCCATCTTGAAAGGGACATCTTCCCTGCCAAGGTTTATTTCCAGTGTCCAGGCAAGGGATTGGCGCTCTAAGTCAAGGAGCTTCAGGATGAGGATTGGAGACCCTTCTTCAGCTTGATAAACTCTGCCAACAAGAATTCCATCTATCCCCTTGATCCCCCCATATTGATTGGCCTTCTTTTGATCAAAGTAACCCGATTCTTTTTCATACTCAATCTCTTCTATCAGTTCTTCAAACAGGCCCCTCTCTACAACCTGAAACCGGCCGTCATTTACCAGCTCATAGGTTAATATCTCACTCAGTTCTTCAGTATCAACTTTCCCTGTTTCGTCTTGGATATTCAAGATACCAAGGTGTTTCAGGTCAGGGTCTTTGACCGTCTCCACCATAGATGAAACAGCATTCTTTGCCATCTCCTCCAGATTCACAGTTGCCCAGCAGGGAAAAGATGTAGCAACCAATGCAAGTGTCAAAATTACCTTTTTTAGCATATCAATCCTCCTTAAAAACTTATGGTCAAGCCAGCCTTTATGGTCAGGCCGCCTAAATCAATGCTGCTGTACTCGCGCCATTCAGATGGAATTTTTTCATATTCCTTTTCACCAACTTCTCTTTCTAAGTCCGCAAGAGAACTGTAATAGGTGTATCCCGCCTTGCCGTTTAAGGCCAAAAAGTCGGTCAGATTTAGTCTCAAACCTGCAAATCCTTGAAGACCCCAACCAATATCCACTGCGTCTTCAGAGAGAGAATAGCGTCCACCACCTTCATCTTTTATGTATCTCTGGCCTCCAAGACGGGCAATCAATGCTCCAACAGAGCCGTACGTCTCAAAACGCTCTGAGATAAAATCTTTTGGTTTTAGAATGTAGTTAATGTCGACTTGATACGCTGTTTTTATTCCATCAAGAGAGATCATTGCAATCCCGACTTCTGCGTAATTAAGAGGCCTTTTTGGTTGATATGCTATTCGTATGGCTGAGGCAGATTCTATGGGTGTAGGAGTAACTTTTTCCCCTCCCCATGTTTCCTTTCTGCACATCTCTTTGAATTTCCAGCCGATTTCTGAGCTTACAGACAAAGGGTAATACTCAACAGTTATGCTATTGCGAGAAGCGCGCGCCTTTTCTCTTTCTGCTTTTTTCACCTCTTCTTTTGCCTCAAAATAGTCCTCAGTCTCCACCTTTTCCATATCATCCTCATCTGCCCAGCCATGAAAAGGAAAGAAGATGGCCGCCAGAACAAGTATTACGACAAAGCTTTTCTTCATTGTGAAACCTCCTTTAATTTTTTATCTATCTTATCTGCCAGTTCAGGCAGAGTCTCTTCTGAAAGTTCCTTAATGATATCCTCAAGATACAGGTTCTTGATATCCTCTGTCTTCATATACATGCTCCCGTCCTGGTAGAAACGGAGACCTGGCGATCCAACACCAAGTACCATGCCTCCAAGCACCCCAAAGGAGTTTGTAAAGGAAAAGGACAAGCGAGATATTTTTTGGAGATTATGGGCTTCCAAAGAGTTCTTTCCCTCCAGGCTTATTTTTGTTAATCGGTTATCGGATTTGCTCGTAGCAGTAATAGAAACCTCACAAAGAAAGGATAGCCGCAAGTCTGCCATATCCTCATTGACTCTCTTGAATCTCCAGGAATCATCCAGGACAGCCCTGATCTCGTCTACGAGATGTCCCTTGATTAATTCTCCGGCCTTTTTAGAATAGCTGCTGTTATAACTGCCTAAGTCTACCTTCACTTGAAGATAAGGGGCAACCAGTATTGGCCTTAATGCCTCTGTCACCAGCCTTCCCAGAGAAGAGTCAGGATTCATATCTACTGCCTTTTTTATTACCCGATACCCATTCTTCTCATCCTTTAGCCGAAAAAAGGAAAGACCAAGATGAAGCCAGGTCTTCTGAGAAACAAAACCAAGCTTTATGGCCTCCTCAAAAAATGAGATGGCCTTTTTATAATCCTTGTTTTGGTAATGGCTGATACCTTTCTCTGTCAGTTCCCTTGCCTTCTCTTCTTTCTTCCTCTCTTCTACAAACCGCCCCTCCTTGATTTCCTCCTCTGCCTTCTCCCTGACCATAGCCAGAACCTTTCCTGTTGCGATCTCGATCACCTTGGCAGAAATAGTGTAGGTGTTAACCACCTTGCTCCCCTTTATCTCTGACTCCTTCTTTACCTCTCCAGTTATAAAGGCATCTACACCATATCTCTTGCCCAGCTCCACGCTCTTCTCATCCAAAATTCCTTCTTTAGCCTTCTTTATCTCCTCTATCAGTAGCGTTAAGCTGCTTCTATCAATCAGAGAAAAACTGAAATTATCCACCATCTTTGAGGTAAGCTTGTCGATGAGGATATCTTCCCCTATCTTTTCAGTTTTGTCCGTGAACTGTAAAAAGGCAGCGGTCTTTATGGGTTTGAGCTTATCCCCTTGCTCTTTAAGAAAGGCTATTACCTTCTCCATCCCTTCATCGATGCCGGTCTTTATGTAATCTTTTCCAAGGGGCATCTCCTTTGCCCAGACCAGGTTGCCTTTCTCTAAATCAGCCATCTTCAGGATAAAAGAGGGGTTCTTCTCAAAACCAAAGGTATTGTCATAAAAACTGCCGTAGAGAAAGAGATCGATCCCATACATCTGGCCAAGCTTCTTGGCGGTCTCCCTGTCGATTATCCCTTCTTTGGAATGACGCACCTCTGCCATCAGCTTCTCTAATTGGGATCGGTCGATCATCTTAAAGAGATCGGCCTTCATTAAGTTGACAGTGAGTTTGTCTATAATCAGATTCTCATCCACCTTTAGACTGCTTTTGTCTAATATCCTCCAGAACGAGACCTTCTTATCAGGACTGGCCTTTCTTTCCCGGGTGAGGAAGGAGGTAAGCTCTTCTGCCACAACATCTGTCTCTGTCTTGATTGACCTCTTATTAACAGGAATCTCAGCAGACCAGATCAGGATGCCCTTTTCTAAGTCAACCACCTTCACTATCAGGACAGGATTTGGATTGCCATCGGAAGGATTATTGTAAAAAGTTCCGTAGAGTACGCTGTCCATTCCATGCACCTTGCTCAATTTTGCCCTGGTCTCCGGGTCTATTAGTCCGGTCAGGCCCTCTTTCTGTTCCTTTAAAATTGTTTCTAAGTTGTCCCGATTGACTATCTTAACCTGGCGGCCCCTGGCCAAGTGAATATCAAATTGATCAACGATATGTTTGGGCTGAATAGAGAGCGAGGACTTATTGGCTATCTCCCAGACACCCATACTCTTTATCTTCAATCTATCCAGGTTTTCACTCAGGTCTTTGACAGCCTCAACAACAACACCTTCTGTCTCAGATAGGGGAAGGTTGATATTAAGACTCTTTCCCCAGACGATCTCTCCTTTATCTGAAGAAACCATCTTAAGCAGGATAGAAAGAGAATTGTCACTGACAATGGCACTGGTTATTTCTCCCAGGATAAAGCCCTTTATGCCATAGACATTCCCCAATTTCTTGATGGTTTCAGGATTGATTATGGAATGCTCCCTGCCTAAGCTATCGGTAAAGGTCTCCTTCCCAAGCCTGTATTCCTCAAACAGCTTCTTAAGATTGTTGCGGTCAACCACCTCTAAGTCAGATCTCATTACCAGATTAGCGGTCAGTTTGTCTATCAGAAATCGCTCATTCACCTTTCTATGATAGGTATCATTTGAGATGTTCAGAATGGCTATCTTGTCTACACCTGCCTCTTTTATGAAGGAATCATGGGCTTTTATGTCCTCAATCGTTTTATCAACCATTTCATCAAGAAGATGGTCTTTGGAAGGGCTAAGCGGCAATTCCTTTGCCCAGACCAGGCGTTGTTTTTCTATATCGAGCATCCGCAAGATCAGGCATGGGTCACCTTCTCCTGTGACTCCTGTTGGGTAGACCTCTCCAAATATGAGGCCATCTATGGGTTGAACCCTGCTGAACTCCTTGGTGGTCTCCTGATCAAAGTAATCAGAGATGTCAGAGGCGGTCTCAAGGTCTATCTCTTTTAATGCACTGGCTAGGATATCCCTCTGGACAACCTTGAATCGTTTGGTGTTAACCAGGCAATAGGTTAGCTCATCCTTCAATTTGACCGTATTAACACTTTCTGTCGGGTCTTTGATATTCCAGATAGCAACACCTTTTAGGGAAGGGTCAGTGATTGTGGAGGCCAGATGCGAGATTGCCTCTTTGGCTATTTGTTCAATCTGTTCTGATGCTTTAACTCCTCCACCGAAAAGTAATAATCCTGCTGTAAGAATGAAAAGAAATTTCCTCACCTATCTTTCACCTCCACAAAGATAATCTGCCATCAATGAGGCCGCCTTATTGAGGGCATCTGTGCCCGCCGATTCCATATCCAGCCCAAACCCAGCTACATCTGAAGCCTCTTTCTGAAAGATTACCTCTTGTTTGTTGAGATCAATTACTTTAAGTGAGCCAGAAGCAAAAGAGGAGAAGAGATCGTTCTCTAACTTAGCTCCCCTGCGGGTAAAGAAATTACCAGTAATAATCGTATCTGCTAAGAGCTGCAGGGAGGCAAAATCTCCCTCCTTAAGTAACTCTTCTACTGCCTGCATAGATTCTCCTAATTCGCTTTGACCAACTATCTTCTGGCCTGACTCAACCAGCCTTGAGGAGAATTTAGCCTCCATAACTGCTCTGTCTGCCTTTTCTCCCAGGCTCTCACAGGAGATAGAGAGGACAATCTTTCCCAAGTCACGGGTGAGGTGAAACTCCACCTTTCTTTCGAAAAGAAGGTCAATCGCCTTTTGTATCTCTTTGGCATCCTTCTCTGACAGGTCGGAAAGGGAGAGTGAGAATGCTTCCTGGATATCTACAGCGGCCTCAATCACATTTATCAGCCCGGTAAGCTGAACAGGCTCTAAGATGCCCATCCCTGCTTGATTGGTTATTACCTTCTGACCAGAGCTAAATGTTATCGGCAGGTTTACAATAGGTGTCTTGCCACCTTCTGTCTGTAATGCTGCTCTTACTGTCAGTCGGGATATCTCTTCTGATGCCTTCTGCAAATCTATTCTTTGAATGAGGCTTTCAATGCTGCTTAAAGCCCTGGTGCGGGAGGATTGATCAAAACCGATATTTGCCGAGCGTAGAGATGAAAGATAGGCTTGAAAGGCAGAGAGAACTTTGCCTTTTTCTTCTGCGGCCTTGCCTTCTGCGAGGTATCTCCTGGCAAGCTTAAGGTGCTCTTCTGTCTCTTGCTTAAGACGCTCCTGCTCCTTTTTTATGGCCTCTCTGGAATACTTGAGCCGCAGGGCAATGTCGTAACTCCTGTAGGCTTTACCATATCTTTCTTCTTCTCTCTCCTCGCATTTCCATTTGTCAATGTAAAGTCCTTCCAATAAGGGCTGCTTCCCTGTAACATCAATTTCAGCCTTTATTCTGGTTTTTAATTCTGTAACCAGAATCTCAACCTCCTTACTGGCCCTTGCCCCGAAGAAGGTGACAATGTTTGCGAGTGCATCTGCGGTAGCCAGCTTTGTTCCTTCTTCAAAGGAATCTGCGCCTCTGGCCATTCCTACAAAATACATGTACTGATTATCTTCGGTTGTTCTCAGGTTCTGCCAGTTCTCCTGGCATCCAGGGATAACAGCGGCAACAAGCAATATAAACAGCAATGCTTTATTTGTGCCCATCCAGGCTCTCCTAAATACGGCAAAAAAGGGGTGGAGACCGGTAGAAATTTGACTTTAGCCCCTCACCCTCTTTTTTATTATTATTCACCAGAAAATTTTTCATCCACTTCCTTGTCAATCTTATCCATTACATCCAGTTTGTCTTGGACTTCAGCCGAGATTGGTCCTGCCCTAAGCATTTTTGTTTCACTTTCGATTGCCCTTTTCAGTCCCCTCTTATACTCTTCCTCAGACATCTGCAAGAGGGCATATATTCTGTAGCCAATATGCTCCACATTTGGATAATCCAACAACTTCACCAGTTCACAAGGAATTCTTTTCCTGACTGTCATGCCATGGACATTCACATTCTTAGCTGCTATTTTGCCAAGACCTTTTATGTATTGGGCAGTTCCTGCTCCAGTTGCCTCAGCTAATTTGTATGCCTTGGTTCCAGAAATGACAGCTTCGTATGATTGGGCAATATCTACCGCTCCAAGCGCTTCAGCTCCTATTTGAGCAGCCGTGATATTGTCTGCATCTACATAATTTACAAAGTAAACATATCTTTCTGGAAGACCCATCTCCTTAGCCATTTCAGGAAGAATAGATCCTGCTTCGATCCATGCGGGAAGCTCTACTCCCCTGAGGGGCAGGCCTTTTGTTCTTCCAGGATACCAACCCTCTTTTTCTGACTCCTCCAGAACTGCCTTCTCTTTCACAACCTCTTTTATAACCTGCTGTTTCGCACAACCTGCGATCAGCATTCCTATTGATGCCACAACTATCAAACCATAAATTGCCTGTCTCATCACAAGACCTCCTATTTTAGATTTAGTAAAGGCATTGCTGCCTTTCAAAAGAACTTCTTTTTCACCTCCCTTTGGTTTTAAGATACGAGGAGGAAATCACCTCAAAATCATCTTTCCCTGGCTGCCGCCATAAAAGCTCTACTTTTGCCCAGCCGGCAATCTCAAAGAACTCAACCTTGACTTGATGCCACTGCTTACCTTCAAGGAATAGATTTACCTTGTGATCGTTATAATTGTAAGGATGCCAGTAGCCTATGATAATCTTGTTATCTATTAACAGCCTTACTCCATCATTATGCGCTATCCTGAAAAGATAGGTTCCTGTAATAGGGGCATAGAGCTTTCCTTCCCAGCTTACACCAAAATAATCTGCTGAGATATTTGGAGCCGGAGAGCCTTCTCCCCAGTCAAAGTCTATTGAGTTATCTATTCGGACTGTGGTCGGTTCATCTGGCAGTGCCCCTGGATTATCGTTGAATGGGGCAAGGTTAAAGTATTCTCCCCTCAGACCTTCTCTTTCTCCTGCTGAGACCGGCTTCTCCTTCTCCGGTTTCCCTTTCTCTGGCAGGGTGGGAACAGAAGGAACAGAAATCTTCTCCTTTGCAATCCTGGTAGTAGCTGTAGCCGAGATAGCCCCGGTTTCTGCTGAAATTAAGCGGGCATTAACTCTTAAGAATTCGCCAAGGTCGGTTATTGTTCCGGTAATTATAGCTTCTACCCCAAGTATCTTGCCCAATCTTACGGCTGTTTCCGGGTCAATAATAGTAGAAATCCCCAGATTTTGTTCTTTGAGGACTTCGTCTAAGAATTTCCTCTCTACAAGTTTAAATTTCCCTGTCTGGTGAAGTTTAGAAATAAGCTCATCTGATAGATAATCTCCTAATTCATCCACCTTGCTCTCGCTGTTTCTAAGGCCAATCACCGCAACTCTCTTCTTCTCTTCCTTGAGGATGTCCCAAGAAAGTTGGGTAGCCACAGAAGCAATCTTTATACCTAAATAATCCTCTGATTGAAGAGGGTCAGGTGTTTTGGCAGGCAGAAAGGACTCTTTCTTAATATCCATGATGCTTAACACAGCTTCATTCTTTACGACAGATACCTCAGAGGATGCAATTATTTCATTTGTGAAGGTATCGATCAACCTGACATTGACCTTGAACTGTTCACCAAGGTCTGTAATCACACCCTTGCAAACTGCGTCAATACCTATCAACATCCCTGCTCTGGTCATAGAGGAAGAACTGGCCAGGTCGGAAAGGCTCAACCCTCTCTCTTTCAGGGTCTTTTGGAACAGAGCCTTTTCCATAACGGTAAGGTTCTTGTTTTGGGATAGCTTGGCGATCAGTTCTTCAGTCAGGAATTTTCCAAATTTGGTGATATTCCCCTCATAATCAGTAAAATCAATTACCACTATCTCCATTCCTTCAGCCACATCTTTAGAAAGTTCTTGTGATAACTCCTCTACTGCTATATTTATCTCGACTCCATAGGCTGTATTTTTCTCCTCTTTCTTATCTACAGCAGTAGAAATATTTGGCAAGGCAAAAGTTGTTGACACCAAACAAAAGATAACCGTTAAGATTTTTCTTTTTAGCAATTTAAATCTCCTCCTTTTTTTGACACTCACTTCCACCCCGTAGGTGAAAGTGGGTGTATCTCTTGGGCAAATCCAATTGTCTTTGATTCTACCCCCCCCCCCGTAAATGTCAAGTCTTTTTTTCAAAGAAGTAGGTAGAAGGCTATCGAGACCGTTTTGAAATTGGGACTTCTATGATTTATGCTTGATTTTACTGGGCTTCAGCCGCAGGTGGCCGTCTGTATTGC
>JASEGY010000490.1 GCA_030019105.1 bacterium
GCAATCGTAACATTCTCGCGGACAACGCAAATGTTGCGGGGTAATAGTATATTTATAAACTGCCATATACCAGAGGCGACTAACGATTAGGATCAGCGGCGGGCACCAACGTTGCAGGCTTAAGAGACTTTGCCTGAAACCAGCTTTGCCAGCGAACGGACGGCGGTAAGCCCTTCCGCTGCATCTCGTTGTTAGCTGCTGATCTGCTTTTAGCTATTTGAATTAATCAGACTCCCATGTCCATGCGATTTTGCTCGCCGCAGATTAAGATAAGCGGTTTCAATTGTTGGCCCTACCCCAAACGAGATTTCAGTACCGGTCCTGGCTGCGAATCTCGTCATTAAGGTTTTGAGCTGCTGCTCATTGTAACTTCTTGTCTCGGTTTTGAAGAGAATATCATCACCGCCAACGAAAATGATCTCGGCGGACATTGTTGATGCTACTGCATCTGCGATGTCCTGAATGGCTTTTTTTAATGCGTCAGAAAAGGTACCTAGTGACCTTAAGTCACCGGAAAGCAAATATTCCTCGACTTTTCGCCGAATGTCGTCACCATCACCAAGTATAAAAAAGTAATTACTCATATTTAGTAGACTCTCCCGATGCAAATTGCTCTTCCAATTCTGGGTATATCCCTTTAACCAAAGCCAGGGAATCAGAAGAGCCTTTTTGTATTTTGGCATGTCTGATCCATTGTTCGTAACGGTCGTGATTATCGATTTTCAAATATGAGTACGCCAGGGCAAGAGATGGCCAAAAGCCTAACGGTCTGTGTACACCTTCACGTAGTTGCTCGATTTCCTGAATGGCGACATGATATTTCTTAAGACCTACCAGTGTATAGGAGTAGTACTCCATGGCCTTTCGGTGGTATTCATTCGATTCAGGAATTACTTTTCGTAAGTACTCAAATAATTCTCGACTACTTTCATATCTCTGTACTTTCAAAAATGCCTTCCCAAGATGAATTGCTGTTTCGAATTCACTTTTTTCAACCAGCCGGTTAATTACGGAAAGGGCTGCATTTGGATCACCACGTGGATCCAATTGTGCTGCCTCCTGTTTTACCTCAAGCGTTTCAACCTTGCTTATTAAACTGACAAAGCTGGCATCATCTCGAAAGTCACTTGGACTGTATAGGCTTTCCCGCCGAAACCAGAGAGTCAGAAAAAAAAGCAACGCAATAATAGACGGAAAGGCAATAATGAAAACCAGGATCGGCCCAACATAGGGCGATTGTGCGTCAAGAAAGAATTTAAGCGAAACTGTTGAAATCACTTCGATGAAGAAAACGAACAGCGCAATAATCCCGATGGGATTCTTTGGGTAGAGACGTTTTTCCGATTCTTGCCCCATGTCAATTCTCCTGGGTAATTACAGTATTCTCGCCGCCCGTATTCCAATATCTGAGTATCTGCTATGTACATACAGCTAACCTTTATTTATCCACCTCACCCAGCACAATATCCAGACTCCCAATAGCCGCCACAACATCCGCCAGCATCTGCCCCTTAATCATCTCCGGCAGAAACTGAAGGTTGAGAAAAGATGGGGGCCTTATTCTGACCCGATAGGGTTGACCGGAGCCGTCAGAAACAATGTAAAAGCCAAGCTCACCTTTAGGGGCCTCAATACTGGCGTAAGCCTCACCTGCCGGCGGAGAGAAGCCGTCAATAACAAGATGAAACTGATGGATCAAGGACTCAACACTGGTTTCTAAACGTTCTTTCGGCGGCAGGACATATCTGGGGTCATCAACCATAATATTACCTTCCGGTATCTGTTCAATGGCCTGCCTGACAATACGGCAGCTCTGCCTCATCTCTTCCAGCCGCACTAAGTAGCGGGCATAAACGTCACAACCTTCCTGGACGGCCATATCAAAATCCATCTCATCGTAAACACAATAACGTTCTGTCTTTCGAATATCCCATCTCACACCGGAACCTCTGATACATGGCCCGGACAGACCCCAATTTATGGCATCCTCAGCCGGGATAAGGCCCACCCCTTGAGTTCGCTCCAGCCAGATACGATTTTTAGTCAACAAGGTCTCATACTCGTTTACCTTAGAAGGGAAGATGTCAGTGAACTCTTTCACCTTTTCAGTAAACCCGGGGGGGAGATCAGCCATTACCCCGCCAATCCGAAAGCAATTCAGGGTTAATCTCGCTCCACAGTAAGCATCAAAGAGGTCCATGATCATTTCTCTTTCCCTGAAGGCATACAACATAGGAGTAAAAGCCCCCATATCAAGGACATGAGTACCCACTCCCAGCAAATGGCTTGAGATCCTGTTCAATTCCGCAATGAGAACCCGGATAAAATTGGCCCTTCGCGGGACCTCTATCCCTAAAAGTTTCTCCACCGCCAAACAGTAAGCCAGATTATTATTAGCGGCTCCCATGTAGTCCAGGCGGTCGGTTAAAGGGATAATCTGATTATATCTCCTGTTCTCAGCCAGCTTCTCAATACCCCGATGAAGATACCCGATTCGAATATCACAATCGGTGATTACCTCACCATCCAATTCAAGCAGCAGCCTTAAAACCCCGTGCGTACTGGGATGCTGCGGCCCCATATTGAGAATCATCTCTCGCTTCTCGGTCATCTTTATCCTCTAACGCAGGTAATATCAATAGGGTCAGGATTCTCACCCTTGACTTCCTCAAAAAAAGCCCTCTGCTCTTCATAGCCGAATAGAACCCGAAAACGGGATAGCATGTTATACTATTACCCCGCAACATTTGCGTTGTCCGCGAGAATGTTACGATTGCG
>JASEGY010000491.1 GCA_030019105.1 bacterium
AGCCTAAACTCCAATCTTCAACCAACCCCAAAATCTTTTTCTTAAGCACTATAGCTTTCACCCCGCTTTATTGAGAAGACACGGATATATTACCTCGCGAGGCGGCATGACTGAGAAACTGCATCTGCTAAATCTTGAAATCGGTTACCTGAAGGGAAGAATTGGATCTTACGTCGAGTCTCATCCAGCCAGGTAAAACTTAGGGAGAGATGTTCGGGGGGGAGAAGAGGTTCAATTCTTTCACCCCATTCAATAACGCAGGCACTCTTTCCATACAGATATTCCTCGTAACCAAGCTCGTAAATCTGGGAACTGTCTTCAAGCCGATAGAGATCAATATGATAAAGAGGAACTCGGCCATGATGCTGGTTAACAATGATGAAACTTGGACTTCGGATCACTTCGGTTATGCCGAGACCGATTCCGATGCCCTGGGTAAGACAGGTCTTTCCTGAACCTAATTCACCCGTCAAGGAGACGACATCTCCCTCTTCCAGTCTCTGGCCTATCTCTTCCCCCAATTTCCTGGTTTCTTCCGGACTGTTGGTGATGATTTCCACAATAAGTTTCGAGTTTCAAGTTTCAAGTTTTAAGCAGCACGGAACTTGAGAACCGAAGCTCAAGGCTATTACCTCATTGCACCTAAATTTGCTGGTTGAGCTGTAGGGTGGGCTGTGGCCACCAAATAAAGACGGCACCAACCTTACCGCCCCGAAGGGGCAGAATATGATAGCTCCGCAACGCCCTGGGAACAGAGGAACAAATACAAATGAACTTGAAACCCGACAACCTGCAAGCGGGTGCCCCGAACCCGAAACTCAGGTTTAGACCAGGACGATTCTTTCGTTATCTTTATCTTAGACTCATTCGGGCTAATGACTCCCCTCACAAAGCAGCCATGGGGATGGCCTTAGGAGTAGCGCTGGGGATATTCCCCACCTTTGGCGCAGGGGCAATCCTGGCTATTGTCCTGGCATCTCTGTTTAAATGGAATAAGGCCTCGGCCCTTCTGGGCAGCATGATAATGAATCCCTTTACCACCCCTTTTGTCTGGAGCGCCAGCGCACTTTTAGGCTCTTTTTTAACCGGTTATGATTGGGGCATGGTGCTTGAAGAGTTAAAAAATGGGGCAATGTTTGACGTTATGTCTGCCTCTTGCCGGGTTTATCTTCTGGGCAACACTGTGCTCGCGCTCTTAATCGCCGGCGTTTCTTATATTGTCGTCTTCAGAATAGTTAATCTCTCCAGAAAAACCCGAAAGAGACCTTGACCTTACTGGTTTATTTCGTTTACCGGTTGAATATTGCTCCGGTTCTTAAGCCATTCTTCTATTTCTGCCTTTTTGAAGCGCCAGCTGCCACCTACTCTGTGAGCAGGGAGAATACCGGCTTTGGCTAAACGATAGACGCTTGTCATGTGCATTCTCAGGTATTTAGCTACCTCCTTAACTGTCATAATAGTAGGCCGCCTGTCTGTTATTTGACTGTGCTCTTCTACCATCTCTTTTTATCCTCCTTTAATAGGCTCTTAGCCGCCTCTTTAGCAAAATAAGTAATAATAATATCTGCCCCGGCCCTTTTGATGCTGGTTAATATCTCCAGCACAGAGGCAGACTCATCAATCCATTCTCTCTCAGCTCCGGCCTTCAGCATAGAAAATTCACCACTTACATTATAGGCCGCGACCGGATAGCCGAATTCTTTTTTGACACGATAGATAATATCTAAATAAGCCAGGGCCGGCTTGATCATCACTATATCGGCTCCTTCTTCTATATCCAGCCTGACTTCCCTCATCGCCTCATCACTATTAGCCGGGTCCATCTGATAAGAACGCCGGTCACCAAAGGACGGGGCTGAGGAAGCCGCATCTCTAAAGGGCCCATAAAAAGAAGAGGCATATTTAGCCGAATAAGACATAATCGGAAGATGAGTGTATCCGGCCTGATCAAGGGTATCACGAATGGCCTTTACTCGTCCGTCCATCATGTCTGAGGGGGCAATCATATCCGCTCCGGCCACAGCGTGAGAAAGAGCTGTCCTGGCTAAAAGTTCCAGACTTTCGTCATTCAATATCCTTCCTTGCCGGACAACCCCGCAGTGACCATGATCCATATATTCGCAAAGACAAACATCAGTAATGACCAATATCTCAGGACATTTTTCTTTTAATCTTCTTACTGCTAACTGAATAATTCCATCCTCAGCGTAAGCTTCGGAAGCCATACTGTCTTTGCCGGCCGGAAGACCAAAAAGGAGGATGGCCTTGACACCTAATGCCTTTAGTTCTGCTGCCTCCTTGATTAACTCATCTATGGAGAAATGAAAATTGCCCGGCATAGAAGCAATTTCCCTTTTTACTCCTTCTCCATGGACAACGAAGCAGGGCATCACTAAATCAGCCGCCGTTACCCTCGTCTCTCTAATCAGGCTGCGCAAGGCTTCTTTCTCTCTCAAGCGCCTCGGTCTATAAGCTGGGAAATGCATCCTTAATCTTCCCCTCAGAAACCAGGTTTCTCTAAGAAACCTAGTTTCTGCCCGCGAAATAGTAATAATTATTTTATAATACAGAACTCCTGACCACTGTCTTATTACTTGCCATTTTTTAAATTATAGGTGCAGTATAATATATTTTAGAGAAAAAGTCAATAAATTTTGCGGAAAATATGTAGCGTCGCAACACCGATGCAGCCTGGATTGGCGTAATATACTCAACGCGGGCATAATCTGCGATTTTGTATTTTCTCAATAACTCAGGG
>JASEGY010000492.1 GCA_030019105.1 bacterium
TACAACTTACAACCTGTTTACAAAATCACTATTTATGGCCGCGCTGAGTATAGATAGGTACAGGTGATTTTAGAAAATCGACCTGCAGTTCTAATCACCATTTACCAATTACCACTACGAGGAGGATGTCAAATGATACTTATTGGTGAAAGTATTAACATTATGTCGAAGACGATTGGGCCGGCTATTAAGGATAGGGACCCCAAGCCTGTTCAAGAGATGGCTCTGGCTCAGGTGGAAGGTGGAGCTGATATGCTTGACCTGAATTTAGGCCCGGCTCGAAAGGCAGGAGACGAAATGATGGCCTGGTTGGTTAATACGGTTCAGGAGGTAACTGATCTCCCCTTGAGTCTGGATACGACTAATCCGGTGGCCATGGAAGCCGGACTGAAATTGGTTAAACAGAAGGCCTTAATTAATTCTGCTTCAGCGCAACCGGAACGAATTGAGGTCATGCTTCCTCTGGCCAAGAAGTATGATGCCAATGTCATCTGCTTACTCCTTTCTAATGAGGGAATCCCCCGGACCGTAGATGAGCGGGCAACCGTAGCCATGGATATCTTGATGCCTGCGGCTGAACTTGGTCTTGCTAATGAAGCCCTCTGGATCGATCCCCTTATCCTCCCGGCAAGCGCTGACCAACAGCAGGTTGCTGAAGCAATAGAATTTATGGGTATCCTGCCTGGCCTGGCCGACCCCCCGGTTAAGTCAACCTGTGGTCTTTCCAATTCCTCTAATGGAAGTCCTGAAAAACTCAGGACAGTTATTAATCAGGCGTTATATATCATTATGGCTGATCTGGGTATGACTTCAGCTATTGTTAATACCCTGGAAAAGGAATTTATGGCGGTTGTCCGGGGAATGGACGAGGCCGGCAACGATAAGGAGAAATACCTGGCTTCTCTTTCTGATGAGAAACGGACCCAAATGGAAAAGACCTTCAAGATTCTCCGCAATGAAGTTATTTACAGCCATTCCTGGCTGGAATTATAGTAAGCTTTCAGGTGTCAGCCGATCTCGATCATCTCCAACATCCCTGGAGTTACTTATGATGATAACAGCAGAAAAGATACGGAGCGAAGCAATGTCTTTGCCTGTAAGTGAGCGGGCAAGCCTCGCCCATGACCTGATCTTGAGCCTTGATTCGCCGTCCGACTTTGATCTCGGGCAGGAACGTGAAATCGAGATTCGAAGGCGAGTTCAGATGGTTAAGGAAGGCAGAGCAAGCGGTCGGCCGGCGGACGAGGTCTTTTCCGACATCGAGGCCAAATTTAAATGATCTCTGTGACCATTCTCAACGAGGCTGAACAGGAGTTATGGGAGACAGTTGAGTATTACGAAGACAAGTGTCCTGGTCTTGGCTTCGATTTTGAACAAGAGGTGAAATCCTCTGTCGAGTTAATACAACGCTTCCCGCAACGTTGGGCTCTCCGTGATGCTGGAACCAGAAGATACTTGATTCACCGGTTTCCCTATATTGTTGTCTATGTTTATTACCAGGAACACATTTGGGTTATTGCGTTAGCTCATTGCAAGAGGAAGCCGGAATATTGGTCTAATTGGCTAAAGATGGTCGGATAGACTGATGCAGCTTGAAAATAAAAAAGGGTGGAGAGAATCATCTCTCCACCCTTTAGCCAACTCAGGTGTCTGGTGGTTTGGCGCAGACGGTTGTCTGCCAGGCCACCAGACTGCCAATCACCAGTCTATTATTCCTCTCCGTAAGTAACCGTCCTTTCACCATCTGCCTCGGTTACCTCGCCTGTCTCTATCGGAGTGGGCCTGGGTTTCGGCTCAGGACCAGGCTCGACTTCGTCGACTTCTTCAGCGCAGACCTTCAACACTTGATAGCGCCATTCTCCTCTCAAGTCTGCCTTTCCTTTGCCCCGGGCTTTGATCTCACCGTAGGGATAAACAGTCAGGAAGATATTTACGGCATCTCCTTTAATCACTGCCTGGCCATACCCGAGATAAAGCATTGCATCCTGTTCCGGGAAGGGAATCTTCATTCCTTTGCCCCGAACATTGACCTCAGTCTGAGAGAAATTTTTCACGAGCAGGGAACCGATACCGCCGGTGCTGTTGTCCTTCGCTGACACTGCCGCACGGTTACGCTGGGTGCTTATGTTGACTACTCCCTGGCCTTCAAGATGGGCATACCCTCTCCCCCTGGCGTGGAGTACATGCCAACATTTAACCTCACCTGTAGGGTTGTCATTATCCGGAACGGTCACGACACCATCCGGATCTGCCGTCACATTAAGAACTCCTGCAGCATTAGTAGCGGTCAGAGAGTTAGGCCCGGCAAAGGCCAACGCACCCCAGAAACTCAGAGCTAATCCGGCTAAACCAACAATAAAAATTTTCTTAAACATCGTTACTACCTCCTTTGGAGATTATTTTTTTTGCCCTGGCAAATTAAGCCACAGGCTTGTTTTTTGGATAGAGAGAAATTTTCTTTTTTCCTGGCGCCAGGATTCTCTCTTACCCCTCTCATTACTTATTAACCACGTTTTTCCCCAAAAGTTTCTCTGGTTTCTAAAAAAACCCTTTATTTTATTTCAAGAATGAGGTATAATGTTAAGTTAGTGGTATAGCTATCGAAATACAAGAGAGACTGAGAGTGATAAAACGTATCCTTCCAGAGAATCCATTAGTGTTTATTCAACGATGTGTCCGGCAGCGAAAAATTCACTGGACATATCTTAGCGCGGCCTCTGGCCGCAACCAAACCAATTTTGGATTGCAGATTGCG
>JASEGY010000493.1 GCA_030019105.1 bacterium
AAAATTCGTGATAATTCGTGTTCATTCGTGGTTAATAAAGAGGCTGAGTAGTTACTAAATTTTATTACCTAAAGAGGATTTATATGCAACTTAAACAAAAAAGACATGCTATTATTCTGATTATCTTGTTTGCTGCTCTGGTTGCCGCCTGTCTGATAACCATTATGATTGGCCCGGTATTCATCCATCCGTTGTTGGTGGTCAAAATAGGGTTGAGCAAATTCTCCGGCAGTTTGATCCAGCCTGACTGGAGCAGTATCCAGGAGACAATAGTGGTGGATATTCGCACCCCGCGGGTTATTCTTGCTGTGCTGGTCGGGATGGGATTGGCCATTGCCGGGGCAGCCATGCAGGGGTTATTTCGTAATCCCATGGCTGAGCCTTATGTTTTAGGGATGTCTTCCGGCGCGGCTTGCGGGGCGGCTCTGGCCATTGTGCTGGGAGTCGGCAAGATATTCGGTTCCCTGTCAATACCTGGCCTAGCCTTTATCGGAGCGACTACTACTATATTTGTGGTCTACAATATTGCCCGCACCGAAGGAAGGGTTCCCATAGAAACCCTGCTTTTGGCCGGCATTGCGGTGGGGTTCTTTCTGCACGCCGTAGTTTCGTTTTTGAAGATCATTGCCTCGCATGAGGCCCTGCGGGATGTAGTCTTATGGCTGATGGGATCTTTTGCCTTAGCGACCTGGGGTGATGTCAAAATGGTTATTGCCCCAATCTTGCTTGGGGTCGGCCTGCTTTATCTCTTTTCCCGTGAGCTGAATGTTCTCCAGTTTGGAGAAGAAACCGCTATGCATCTGGGAATGGAGGTTGAGACGGTCAAGAGAATCCTGCTGGTTGCCTCAGCCTTAGTTACGGCGGTGGCGGTATCAGTGAGTGGAATAATAGGCTTTGTCGGACTTGTTATTCCGCATGTAGTCAGGCTTATTATTGGCCCCGACCATCGCATCCTGCTGCCGGCTTCAGCTCTGTGTGGAGGAATATTCCTCGTCTTATGCGATGTCCTGGCCAGAACAGTGGTGCAACCAACCGAGATACCGATTGGGATCATTACCGCCGCCATCGGCGCGCCATATTTTGTCTATCTCTTGAGGCGAAGAAAGAAGGCCATTAGCTGGTGGTGACAGTTTAAAAGATTAACGCAGAGGTCGCAGAGAAGGCGCAGAGGTCGCAGAGAGATAAGGAGGTATGTAATGCATGAGAATGAGTTGACAAGTTTGGTAATTGGAGCAGCTATCGAAGTACATAAGAACCTTGGCCCTGGGCTTCTTGAATCAGTTTATGAAACATGCCTGGCAAGGGAATTGAAACTGCAAGGAGTGCCATTCCAACGGCAAGTAGGACTACCGGTTGAGTATAAGGGCGAAAGTTGCGAAGTTGGATATAGAGTAGATATATTGGTTGATAAAAAGGTCATTGTGGAGATAAAATCAGTAGAGGCTATCCATTCTGCCCAATTGTTGACCTATTTGAGGTTATCAGGATGCAAGGTTGGATTACTTATCAATTTCAATGTTCCAGTATTGAAGGATGGAATAAAGAGGATGGTTTACAAGTTCTAATCTCTGCGATCTCTGCGTGACCTCTGCGTACTCTGCGTTAAAAATGGCTGGTGAGAATTATGCTCAAGGTAGAGAACATATCCGCTTCATATCGTGAAAGACAGGTGCTTGAGGGGATTAGCTTTCAGGTAGGAGAAGGCGAGTTCCTGGGCATCATCGGCCCAAACGGGGCAGGCAAGACTACCCTGCTTAAGGTGATGACCGGGGTAAAACAGCCGTTGGCCGGGAAGGTTATGCTGGATGGAAAAAATCTGGACAGCCTCTCACGGAAACAGATAGCCCGGATAATGGCTGTCGTTCCGCAAAGCTCCTTTATCCCACCGTTGTTTACGGTAGAAGACGTTGTTTTAATGGGCAGGTATCCTCATCAGAAGAGCCGGTTTACAACTACAGAAGAGGATTGCCAGGCAGTAGAAGAGGCCATGAGAAAGACCAATACTACCGGCTTTCGCCACCGGCTGGTTAGTGAGTTGAGCGGTGGGGAGAGACAGGAGGTAATTATTGCCCGGGCACTGGCCCAGGAGCCGAAGATACTTATGTTAGACGAACCAACGGCTAACCTTGACATAAAACATCAGATGAAGATACTTGGGCTGGCAAGGACATTAGTCAGAGAAGGTAGCATTACAGCCATCATGGTTATTCACGATCTTAATTTAGCCGCCAGGTTCTGCGACCAACTGATCTTGTTGCATGACCAAAAGATTCAGGCTGAGGGAAGCCCTCAAGAAGTACTTACCCCTACAAATCTTGCTAAAAGCTACGAGGTGGAAGTAGAAGTTGACTACAAGCCTTCAATAGACTCTTTGCAGGTGGTGGTGATTGCCTAATATTTACCAGACAATCTCTACCTCATATTGTGCAATCTGAGGATCAGCCGTCAGAAGGGGTAAGTTTTCTAATTGGGACTGAGCAACAAGCATGCGATCAAAGGGATCTCGATGATGTCTGGGAAGATTATAAACATGGAGGGCACGACTTATTTGAATAGGTAAAGCCTGAATGGCATTGAGGGTAAGTTGTTCTGAAACGAAAAGCTCTGGTTTACCGGCCAGCTGTAGTTTGCCAAGCTGAGCTTTAATAGCTATTTCCCAGCCACTGGCAGCGCTAAAGAATAGCTTATTATTATCATCTGGACAGTAGTAAGTTCTCAGCTTTTCCCAGGATGGACACTCTGTAAGTTGC
>JASEGY010000494.1 GCA_030019105.1 bacterium
CCCTGAGTTATTGAGAAGATACAAAATCGCAGATTATGCCCGCGTTGAGTATACATTTAGCGCTAACGGGTGAATATCTAACCCCGTACAGGTTGCAATATTTCGGGGCGCTTGCGGGTAGCACGTAGGGTGGTTGAAACGGAGAAAATGGAAAGGAACGGAAAGGGGACGGTGGTGTAAAAAACAAATAGCACCAACGTCCCCTACTGCTCCCTACTGCTCTACTGCTCTACTGCTCTACTGCTACTGTATCTGTTATCACTACATGAGGTAATGGTTTAAGCCGATTAAAGAAAATGAGTTGGAATAAGCAAATGAGAAATGTGATGCTTAAGGTAGGAATACTGGTGATTTTTCTGGCTGGGTGTGGTGAAAAAGTTGAGTTGCCAGACTATCTGTCAATAAAGGAGTTTAAGCAGGGAGAAATAGGGTTCAAGCAGGTCTTTGGTTCACCTGGTTGGGTACTATCTCTTGCCATAGACCCCAAGAACTCGAAGGTAGTTTATATTGGCACCTCTCACGGAGGTGTAGTTAAAACTGAGGATGGAGGGATAACCTGGCAGGAAGTAAATAAAGGGCTTAGAGCCTCGGATATCCCAGATCCTGACAACTCTTCCAGAGAGCCTTCAGGAAGTTTTGCCAGAGTTACAGTTGCGTATGTTCAAGCTCTCGCCATAAACCCAAAGAATTCGGAGATAATCTATGCTGGTACGAAGGAAGGTATGTTTAAGACTGAGGCTGGAGGGGAAAGATGGTATGAGGTAAATAATGGGCTTACAACCTCGGATATCCTGAGTGTTGCCATAGACCCTGAGAACTCGGAGGTGGTCTATGCCGGTACTGAGAAAGGTGTCTTTAAGACTGAGGATGAAGGAGAAAGTTGGGCGGAGGTGAATGATGGGCTTACAAACTCCTATGTTCAAGCCCTTGCTATAGACTCAAAGGGAACGAAGGCGATCTATGCCGGCACTAAAAGAGGTGTGTTTAAAAGTGAGGATGAAGGAGAAAGTTGGCAACAGATAAATAAGAAAGGGGACATAGCTTGGGATGTCCGAGATATTGCCATAGATCCTGAAAACCTTGGAGTAATCTATGTTAGCATCTGGGGGTTGGGTGTGTTTAAGACTGAGGATGGAGAAGGAAACTGGTGCCAGGTGGGTATGGGGCAACTACCTTCACAAGTTTTGTCTCTTGCCATAGGACAGAAGAACTCAGAAGTGGTCTATGTTCTTGCCAAGGAAAAAGGTGTCTTTAAGAGTGAAGATAGAGGGAAAACATGGGACCATATTGGTAAGGATTATCCACTTTTGATAGCATCCTCTCTTGTCGTAGCGCCGGAGAACTCGGAAATGATCTATGTTGGCATCTGCGAAGGAGGTGTGTTTAAAAGTGAAGATGGAGGAAAAAGTTGGGACCAAGTGAATAAGGAGTGCGTAGGCTTATATATCTCCTCTCTTGCTATAGACCCGGCGAAGCCAGAGGTAGTTTATGCTGGTACTAATAGAGGTGTATTTAAGACTGAGGATGGAGGAGAGATCTGGCATAAGGTAAACAAGGGATTTTGTTATGTCCTCTCCCTTGCCATAAATCCAGAGAATTCGGAGGAGATTTATGCCGGCACCAGAGAAGAAGGTGTTTTTAAAAGTGAGGATGCAGGGGAATACTGGCTTGAGGCAAATAACGGGCTTACAGCTCTGGATGTCCATGCCCTTGCCATAGACCCGCAAAACTCAGAGGTGGTTTATGCTGGTACGGGAGGGGGTGTATTTAAGAGTCAAAATAGAGGAGAAAGCTGGAATGAAGTGAATAATGGACTTGTAGCTTTGGGTGTCCATGTTCTTGTCATAGACCCGCAGAACTCAAAGGTGATTTATGCTGGGACTAAAAAAGGAGGTATGTTTAAAAGTGAAAATGGAGGAGAGAACTGGTTTGGGATAAATAATGAGCTCACTGCTTTAGATATCTTATCTCTTGCCATAGACCGGAAGGAGCCGCAAGTGGTCTATGCTGGTACTAATGAAGGTGTATTTAAGACTGCAAATGGAGGAGAAACATGGAAAGCAGTTATGCCTGAAACGATAAAAGCTTATGCCTTAACAATCAATCCGGAGAACTCAAGAGTCATCTATGTTGGGGCCAATAGTGGACTTTACTGGACTAAAAATGGGGGGAATAATTGGGGCAGATCGAGGAGGGGATGGTTTACTGGAACTCCTCCGGTTACGGCTCTGGCCATTAATCCCCTTCAGCCAAAGATAATTTATATTGGTACTGATGATGATTCCGGGATATGGATCGGGGTTGATCGGACTGATTTCTTCACTTGGAAGAAAGAAGAAGTAACTACACAACAAAAGGGGAAAGAGAAGGCTGAAGAAGTTGCTGGGAAAGAGACAGAGAAAAAGGGACAAGAGGGTTCCGGAGGTATGCTCAGGCTTAATCCCTCACCAGAAGAGAGAACCAGCCCATTGCAGGCCTTCCTGAACGGCTATTCTTATTACTTCTCTTCTGTGGTCAGAAATTCCCCCTTGGTCAATATAGGGGAAAAAACCTATAACCTGGACACCCTTACTGCTAAAGGGATTGACAACGAACTGGCTGTGGCGGCCATGCTTAGAAACATTGGGAGCCCGAGTCTTGTATTTAAAACTACTTATCAGTCGCCCCAGGACATTCCGGACAAATTAGACTATAATGTATACTATTACCCCGCAACATTTGCGTTGTCCGCGAGAATGTTACGATTGCG
>JASEGY010000495.1 GCA_030019105.1 bacterium
ATTTTAAAGATGCAGTTTGCATTATTATTTTCCTCCCTCCCGTTCTTATCTCTTTACTTATCGGCTCTTGCCTTACTTTATCTCTCGCAAAGGCGCTAAGTCGCTAAACCGTCCTCAATGCCTGTTATCCGTGCCCGTCTCTCCCTTAGTTCTTTACGAACACGCTAAACGGACACGAATCCCGACTAAAGAACCTTCACGTTTCTGCGCCTCTGCAAGAGATTGTATTCGCCTTACAGTTCTCCTTTTCTTTTCGCCGCTTCTATCTCACGGCAGATATCATCGACAGTTTTACCGTTCCACATCTCTTTGAATTCTTTAACAGAATCACCTTTTCCCCTGCCAATGCTCATAATAAACCTGGCTGCTCTGGCATAGCCCAGGTTGGTAACAAGGGTATCCAGATATATTTTTATGCCAAAGGTCTATCTTCAATAGACTCAGATTTCATAGGAAATTCACTCTTTGCCCACTGAGATTGAATCTCAGATTTTATTTGATTGGCGATTCTGCTCATTTCAGGATCATCTCCTTTACTGAGTGTATTAAGAAAATCCCATACAGAGCGATCACGAATCGAAGATAAAAGCCTTTTGTCATCTTCAGCAAGAATGTTTGAAGAGACTGTTTTGACAGCTTTATCGAATAATTCGACCGGGAAGAACTGCAAACTCCATGCTGCTCGAAGCCGAGGCCTTCGCATCGTCCCTAAGACATAATCCAAGAGAGACTGACATACCTCAGAATCATTCAAATATTGCTCCAGGTAAGTACGCCATCCATTCTTACCTGTATGAATATTATCGAATAATTTTGTTGATTCCGTAGATGAAGTCTCAACACTAACAGTTTTCGGTGATTTTACAGAAACAACCTGTTGAGCCACTTTAACTGCTTCTTGAAGAAACTTAGTTAGGTCTTCACGAAATTTCCCCTCTTCACCCCATTCAGGCTTATATTGGAATGTTCGGTACATCTTGAGGTAAAAGGGTAATTTTTCAAGCGGATCTTGAGTAATGAGAATTACGGTTCCTTCGGGTTTTGTGGCAAAACAAATTCCAACCTCAATCATCACATTAGGAGGCACGCCTGTTATATCTACAATTACTACACCAGCTTTAGCTAAATCTTCGAGAATTTGAGTATCGATCTGTCCAGGTTTCTGGGTGTTTGCATCCTTAGGAGTCAATCCCTGTTCAGTTACAATTTGTTTAACAAAATCTCTAATTTTGACAAAACGAGTATCAAAACTTGTTAGATAGTAGCATTGAGTTTGGTCGATCTGTCCTTCATATCTTCTTATGATCTCTTGTGGATAAGCCATGCTTTCTTTCTCCCCTAAAAAGAATTCCACCTTACCCGACAATGAACATCCGGATAGTCAGCGTCAATAACTGCCTCATGGGCAGTAGTCAGCCCTTTATTTTTCAGATAATTAATGACCATTGCCGCCGAAGCCGGGCCACAGTTATTGTTGGAATAATCAGGGTAACCGTCAAATTGGTAAAGCCACCAATCCGAATTAGAGTTATAATAAGCCGGACAAACCACCTCCCCGGCCAGGGATTGACTAACCGTCCCGGCTAATACTATCAAAGCAACTACCAACACCTTGTTAAAACTACTACTCATTTGACCCCTCCTTTTATTTATTGGGCGATAATCATCGTTTCGGCCATTGTGCCTCTCCAGAAACCAGGTTTCTTGAAGAAACCTGGTTTCTTCGGCGCTCTGGTGGCTGAAACGGTGATCAAGGCTGTAATCATAATAACACCTTTATATATACGGTGTCAAGAAAAAACATTTTATGCCATAATATTCGTATGATACCAGATATAAAATTAAGATTTGCCCAGAGACTTAAAGAATTAAGGCATAATTACGACTATACCCAACAACAGTCGGCAGAATTGGCCGATATTGATTATAAACACCTGCAACGATTAGAAGGCAAGAATCCTTGTGCGGTCAGAATAGATACCTTAGAAAAATTGGCCAAGGCTTTTAATATCTCATGCTCAGAACTACTTGATTTTTAACTATTGTGGAGGTGGAAGAATTCTCCTACTCTACCGATCAACATCAAAGCCTATCGGCCTCTTAGGCTTCCCTGGTAATTCCGGTGGCTTTAATAGCTGTTTTATAATCTCAAATTGGATTAAGCCTTTTGTAGAACTCATAACCTACTTATTTTTAGCAATTACCTTCTTCCTCTATCCCCTGCATTTTATCCATTCACATTTATCCTCCTCAATATCACTAAGGACTCTATCAGCCCAACGGACAATCTCATTTCGTGATAAATCGGTTCGCAAGTTGTTTCCTGGTGTTCCTTTTTTCCGCACAAGGAAAGGAATAGCTTTATTCCCGACGTCAAAAAAGAAAAAGAGTAATCGATAATCCGTCGCCCTGACACGAATACGAATTTTTATCAGTTTACTTCCGGATATGGGAGAATGGGGCAGTTCCACTTCACCCTTCCGCCGGATGCCGGAAAGATAACGAAAAATATTTCGGGTAACGTCTTCTTTATCAAGCGATTGTTTTTTGCAGACCTTCGCAAACGAATCAGTAATGATGATTTGAAGCTCCATTATATTTTTCCCTTACCCTGCAAATCAGCCATTCGTTCAGCTATCCGCCTGCCTTCCGGGCTATTAACGAACGCCTGCATTTCTCCTTCGATATAACGGTCATCTTCTTCAGTAAATATGTCTTCTTCCTGAAATAATTC
>JASEGY010000496.1 GCA_030019105.1 bacterium
TTCCAGAAATTGGCTTTTCAGGGGCAAAACCGAGTTTTTGGGCTTTTTGGGGCTACGGTAGATGATTGGCCGGAATGCCGCAGAACATCCGGATAGTCAGCGTCAATAACTGCCTCATGGGCAGTAGTTTCCCCTTTATCTTTCAGATAATTAATTACCATTGCCGCCGAAGCCGGCCCACAGTTAGTGTTGGAATAGTCAGGATAGCCGTCAAACTGGTAAAGCCACCAATCCGAGTTAGAGTTATAATAAGCCGGACAAACCACCTCCCCGGCCAGGGATTGACTAACCATCCCGGCTACTACTATCAAACCGATTACCAACACCTTGTAAAATCTACTACTCATTTGACCCCTCCTTTTTTTATCTCACCCAAAGTCGCTAAGAACTTATTATTCTTTGCGTCTTTGCGTGAGATATTTTTTATTCGAGAATCTTCTTGTCTATTGCTTATTGGCTCTTGTGTCTCACGCAACTATTGCTACTTGTATAGACGTTGCAACGGGTTGAATTATACTCAACGAGGGCATAATCTGTGATTTTCAAGACATAACTACGAAAGGCGCCAAAAACGCGAAAAGCTCTAAAAGTTTATTAATTTTCGCGGCTTTTGCGTGTTTCGTAGTTTTCTATTTTAGGTTTTAGGCCGATTTGCAAAATCACAGTTTATGACCTTGCCGAATATGTCTCAACCGCAATGGATCGTTACCAAATATTCCACCTCAATTTCTTTTATAACATTAATTAATGACACCTCTTTGGCCTCAATAATACCCTTCACTTTCGTATGTTTATGATGAGGAAAAGTTTTGATTTCGGGATGATGTTTCGCATTGTCATACCTGAAAATAGATTCATTAGTGATATAATCTTGATATTGGTAAGAATATTTAATTCTCTCAATCCTATATTCTACATCTATCACTTCTCTAAAATGAAGGACAGTGTTGTTAATAAAAACTAATGACCCTCTAATTATACCTGTGAATTCTGTCCTTGTATCCAATTCTATTCTTTTCAAGACAATGAAGGGAGAAGCATCTATTATTCTTTTGATTTGTTGAAGATACACTTCTATGCGCATATGCGTATTCCTTTAAGCGCTTCAAATTTTTGCTCTGTTCTAAGTAACAATTCGCACTCCCCTGCCCATTCAATGAAATCTAAGCTGTCTCCTAATTCCCCTTCTTCCATCTTAGTAAAAAATTCTTCTGAAGGCATCTTATATTTTTTCTCAAATTGCTTTAGCGCCTTTTTAGAAAGACTTATCCCCATTTCTAATGCTCTAACTTCTCTATCAAGAGCACTTTTTATCGAATTCTCCACCGATACTTCCCCTTGGTATTCTAATACTAATTGACTCATAAATTTCAACCTCCTTAATAATAATACCCTTTAGCCTCAGGCTAATGCGCCTGCTCACCACCATCACCAACCCAGCCTAACCCAACTCGCCTCAATTTTGCCCAACCTCCTTCCCAATATTTTCCGGCCTATTTCTTTCCTTCATCTTTTGACCTCCTCCTTTTATTCTCGCAAAGCCGCCAAGAATTATTCTCTGCGCCTCTACGTGAGATAGGATCAAGACTAAACTTCCTGCTTCACCCTCTCCAAAAGCTCTTTAAATTCTTCGATGGATGGAACCGTTACTGCCTTCCTTAACAAAAAATCACATGCCTTCATTCCTTGCAATCCTCTTACTTCTTGCTCTAATTTAGGAGAAAGAAGGGGACAGTTTATGCAACCCTTTTAATACTAAATAGTAATAAATAAAATATCCCCTTCATCACTTCCGATGATTATTTTTGTTGTAACTATCTGCTTTTTCTATGCCTCTATTTCCTTACCTTCCACTTACCTTTAGTTATCTCCGTCGGATGCGAATGCCGCGGGGTGTGACCACGGTAACCGTCCTCGCCAGGGCTTCAAGATCGTAACTCGTCAGGACCCGTTCCAGAAGCTCAATGACCGGCCGGATGCCATCCTGGTCGGGACGCAGCAACAGGACCCCAGCATGAGTCCCTGGTGCGTGGGAGCGTATGTCGGCAAACCCCTTATCAGCCGTTACCAGAAACCGTTGTTCGGCCTGGACGGCCTGCCATAAAGCGGGGTCTTTCCATCCTCCCATCTCCTGATCTACCACACTAATACCCCATTTTCATCTAAAATTGGGGGTGTAACCGCTTAAGCTTAATGCGGGGACATTATTTGCCCGCCATTGACTCAACCCACAAATTAAGGTGAAATGGGGTACTAACTGCTTCGTATCCTCCGTCCCGAAGCATCTGACTGGCCGCTCTGGGCAGGTCTTCATCCACTTTGACACGCATCGCCATCCCCTATGCAGGTAGTGGTACCAAGATTTCTTGGTGCATTACTTCGGCGGTATAAGCTAACGCCGCCTGAATATCCTCATCGGTCAACTGGGGATAGGCATCCCGAATTTCCTCTGGCGTCATTCTATCCGCCAGACTCCCTAAAATCATCGCCACTGGAATGCGAGTTCCTTTGATGCATGGATCACCGTGATGTACATCCGGCTCACTGATAATTCGTTCTTGCCATTGCATACAGCCCATTTCTGTCACCTCCTGAGCCTCTTTTTTTCCCTCTACCTCTGGCATCCACTTCCCCAATGAATGAAATGATACGAAGAAAGCTATTTCCCTCCTGCTATAGACTTCATGAAAAAGATTTTGGGGTAATAGGTTGTAAGTTGTAGGTTGTA
>JASEGY010000497.1 GCA_030019105.1 bacterium
TATAGCCTATCTTGAATTCGCTTACCCCAAAATATTTATCTTAAGAGCTATATTAAGGTAGGTGATAGAAATGTTTAGCATCAGAAGTATACAATCAACCCGAAATCCGAAATCCGCAATCCGCAATCCGCAATCTGGCGCCGTGATGATAATGACCCTGGCCTGGGCCGGACTTATGCTTGGCTTTGTTGCCCTGGCCGTGGATGTAGGCCGAATATACCTGGCCAGGCGGGAACTGGTTACGGTGGCTGATGCCGCGGCCCTGGCCGGAAGTTTTGACCTTCCCAATAACCCGGCGGCGGCCATAGCCTCAGCCCTGGATTTTGCCCGAAAGAATGGTTTTACCAGCGATGAGATTACCATCATCACCCCTTACCAGAATGAAAGGACCACTGCCTTAGGCCTGGCCGGCGACCACTGCATAGGCGTAGGCCTGGACGCTGATATTAAACTCATCTTTGGCAGACTTCTTTCGACTTTTGGGATAGAAGCAGAACAGATAGGGGCTCTTGCCGTGGCGTACAAGCCGACGATGGGCCCCGGCTGGACCTTTGATGCCGGCGGGCATGTCCATGCCTCGCCAATAATATCCAACGGCAAAGTCTTTGCCGGCACAGCCGGTTATAGCTCCTGGGGCGGTAATATATTTGCCCTGGATCAGGATACCGGAGAAAAGATCTGGCAGTTCAACACTGTTTACGGCAAGTGGGGACGATATGTAGATGGAGAATGGACGTGGGATAATACTACTTACACATCTTATGGGCACACTACCAGTTCGGAGTGCATCCAATCTACTCCGACCGTAGCAGGAGATTTAGTTTATATCGCCTCAACCAATGGTTACGCTTACGCCTTAGAAGCGGAAACCGGTAAGCCCCGCTGGCAGTATTATATAGGGATAGGGCAGGAAAGCAATATCTGGATCAGTTCATCCCCCTTTGTCCATAATGGCGTCTACTACATTGGTTCGGTTGATAAAAAAATCTATGCCCTTGATGCGGCAGATGGACACTTGATAGATACCTATACGACAGGAGATGCCGTGATCTCTTCACCCAACGTGATTAATAATATCCTCTACGTTGGCTCTAATGATACCAAGATGTATGCCTTTGATCTGAATGAGGATGGAGAGATGTCTCTCAAATGGGTTTACGATACCCCCGGCCGGATTCGTGGCCGGCCCAGGGTCTTTGACGACAAGGTCTATTTTGGAGCAGGCTCCAAATATGTCTATGCCCTTGATGCTGAAACAGGCAACAAAAAATGGCTCTACGAAACATCCGGTCACAATCCTAACCTGGACTTCATCAGTTCCCCCTTTGTAGAACTGGCTAATGACGGCAAGAAGGTTATTCACATCGGTGATGGCGGCGGGTATGCCTTCGCCTTAGAGGAAAATTCGAGTGGTAACAGCGCCTCTCTTAAATGGGATAAAAAGCTGGACTATCGTATTGAATCTTCACCGGTAGTTAGTCATGGGGTCGTTTATCACGGCAGCCGGGTCGGCAGCTCAGGCTGGATGGGTGGACATTTTTGGGCTCTGAATGCCGAGACAGGGGAAATACTCGATAGCTTCAGTATGGATAATGACACCCATGCCTCCATCTATGCTACAGACGACTTTATCTATTTTGGTGCCTGTGACAACCTTGTCCACGCCGTGCGGATCAATTCACCAAATAATATCCTGGCTCGTATTGTTGAGTAGCTCGTGGATCGTGAATCGGGGGCATTGTTCATCGTTTTGGCCACTTGTGAGGTAGGGTGGGCTTTGCCCCACTGCCATTAAGTTAAGCCGAAGCTTCTGAAACACAATAAGTTGGCAAGGTAGGAGTTTAGGCTTTAGCCTTTTATCCTCTTGGTATTATGCTACAAATGTAACCCTAAAGGGTAAATTCCCTTCACAGGTGACTGCGGGACGGATTACATACTCCCTATATCACCTTACCATAAAGAGTTACCCTTAACTTAATGGCAGTGGGGCAAAGCCCACCCTACATTTCAGGCAAAGCCCACCCTACATTTCAGCTTTCCAGGAAGCGTAACCTAATGGCCGAAACGATGAACAAGGCCGAATCGGGTATCGTGAGTAGCGAATCACGAACCACGAGCCACGAATTATACAATCTTTACTAAAAAATAAGTTGCATGTTGCTTTTTACCTAAAAATATGGTATAATAGTAATAAAAGGGAAGTAAATTGATTTATAGCAGACAAAAGAAAGTAGAGATTGAATATGTTTATGAAGAAGGTAATGCTTAGCGCATCTGTCCTGATCCTTCTTTCAGCTTGTGCCCAAAAGGAAGAAATATCAAAAAAAGATGAGGAAATCAAAAAAGAGGTAACTGAATATCATGTTATTGTCAGCGGCAAAGAATACGGCCCGGCAGATATTGTTACCTTGAAGAAATGGGCTGGAGAAGGACGGGTAACTTCGAACACTATGATCAGACAAGGGAATAAGCCTGGTTGGGCCAGGGATATTCAGGAACTCAAAAAATATTTTAACCTCAAGGCCAAAACCATTGTCGATGATGAAGAAGGTGAAGAAGATATCTTGCCGGAAACGAATGTCGTCACTTCATACTTTCCGGATGACGACTGATTACCGATTGCGGATTGCGGATTGCGGATTGAAGATTTCGGCGATGGTCATCGTTTCGTATCTTCTTCAAATCTAAGGGTAAGAGCCAAAGGGTTCAAAGTTCAGGGTTC
>JASEGY010000498.1 GCA_030019105.1 bacterium
TCCTGAGTGTGGATAGCGTCACTACCTTTAGCTTTTATGAAGGCTATTGAAAAAAGTGCCTCCATGTTTCTATCGTTGCTTCCTTGTTGTCCTTACAAACCGTTCTATCCTCTTCAATGCCTCTTCGATATCTTCAATAGAGGCAGCATAGGAACAACGGATATACCCTTCTCCACATTCTCCAAAGGCTGTGCCTGGTACAACAGCCACCTTTTCTTCTTCAACTAAACGCCCGGCAAATTCTTCTGAGGAAAGGCCGCTGGATTTGATATTCGGGAAGATATAAAAGGCCCCCCGGGGCATAAGGCAATTGAATCCAATTTTTCTAAGGCCTTCAGTAATCAGGTGTCTCCGCTGGTCGTAGGAGGAAAGCATATCAAGACAAGCATCCTGCCCGTTTTTCAATGCCTCTACGGCAGCTTTTTGGGCCAGGATTGGGGCACAGAGCATGGTATATTGGTGAATCTTAGTCATGGCATCAATGAAAGGCGGGTTAGCAGCCGCATAACCTATCCGCCAGCCAGTCATAGCATAGGCCTTGGAAAAACCGGAAAGTAAGATGACCCTTTCTTTTGCTCCAGGCAGGGAGGCAAAAGAGGTATGTTTCCCTTCGTAGGTCAGAGGACCATAGATCTCATCAGAGATAATCACCAAATTATGCCTTTGGGCGATTTCTAAAATAGGAAGCATCTTTTCCCGGGTAAGTATAGCTCCTGTAGGATTGTTGGGATAGCCAAGGAGAATGGCCTTGCTTCGGGGGCTGACTGCTTCTTCTATTGCCTTGGCCCTTACTTTGAATCCATCTTTGAGGCTGGTAGGTATGGTAACCGGTACCCCTCCCGCCAAAAAGGTATCAGCCTTATAGGAGACATAACACGGCTCCGGAATGATCACCTCTTCACCCGGATCGAGTATGGTCCGCAAAGCCAGGTCCAGTCCTTCACTTACCCCAACCGTAACCAGGATTTCAGTATTTGGATCAAAGGGGGCTTGATACTCTTCTTCCAGATACCGGGCAATTCCCTCCCGCAGTTCTATCAGTCCATAATTCGAGGTGTAAGCGGTATAACCTTCCTCCAGGGAATATATTCCTGCCTCCCGAATATGCCATGGGGTAACAAAGTCCGGCTCTCCCACTCCCAAAGATATTACTCCCTTGGTAGCAGACACCAGATCAAAGAATTTACGGATTCCGGAGGGAGGGAGGTCTATGACTCTTTTAGATAAGAAGGTGTCTTTGAATTTCGAGTTTCGGGTTTCTGGTTTCGGGTTCATTTGATTATTTTATTCTAATCCCTTTTCTTGTGATTTCCCATACCAGGGGATCTTCATCCCTGAAGTCTTCCGGTTTATATTCCACTGTTTCTATTCGGGAGTCTGTTTGCTTCAAGGCAGGAAACATAATTTTTATATCCGCTGAGATGTCTCCCGTAAAGTCGGTAGAAACAATCGCTACATCGATGTCACTATATTCGTGGGCTCTTCCTGTGGCATATGACCCATAAAGATAGGCTTTGTCTATAATTAGTCCTCTTGCTTCCAGAATATCTATGAAAGTTCTTGCTTTCTTTATAACCTCTTCTTTAACCATTCTCCAAGTGCTCCTATCTCTTTTATCTGCTCTTCTGTAAATCTCTCGGTACATTGACGTTTGAACTCGAGCTTAAAGTCAGGATACCTGGCCTTAATATTCCACTTATTGACCTCCAGAATAAACTTGGATTGTTTGTCAGTTAAAGCAATATTGGCTTTTTCTGCTAAAAACTGAAGATTGTGAATTGGCGGGGCATGTCCTTTTGTTTCTTTAACCACCATCGCCTTGAAAAGCTTCTCCAGATACAAGTGGGCAAAGAAGAGGGAGTAAGCGTAATCACCTTTTTCAAAAAGGTGCTGCACTACCTTCCAATCATCTTCTGCAGTGCCAACCCAATATTGGACAATTTCTTCGATGTCCATTTTCGTCTCTCCTCAAACCTCGAAACCCGAAACTTAACAGCTACGGTGTCACCGGCAGCCTCTTCACCTTCTCTACTTCTCCCAGGATTTCCCCATCAACCTTATATTTCTTAAGCACAAAATGGGTAGCCGTAGACTGAACGTGTTCCAGGGTAGCCAGTTTTTCAGCGACAAAATAGGCCACCTCTTTCATGGTTTTGCCTTCTACAACGACCGCCAGATCATAATCTCCGCTTATTAGATAAAGAGAGTGTACCTCAGGAAAGCGATAGATTCGTTTGGCGACAGCATCAAATCCCAGGTCCCTTTCCGGAGTAACCTTAACCTCAATAAAGGCGTAAACCATGTCTCCCCCGGCGACCTTTTCCCAATCAATAATAGTCTTATACTGAACAATAGTCTTAGACTCTTCCAATTCAGAAATCTGTCTTTTTACTTCTTCCTCGGGCAAAGCAAGGAGGGCGGCAATTTGTTCAGGTTTGATTTTGGCATCGTGTTCCAGTAATTTCAATATCTTTTCTTTCAAGGTTAAACATCCTCCTCTCAGGTATTAATGTAGTTTAAGTTATCATAAAGCCTTGATTATGTCAAGAGGAATTATTAGCGATTTAGAAAGCTGGTTATAACCTTAAGGTTAAGACATGATTGAATCTACCTTAGCGTTCAGAATACATAACCTGAATGATCCGATTCCATTTGACAAAGAGCGGTATTTATACTATTACCCCGCAACATTTGCGTTGTCCGCGAGAATGTTACGATTGCG
>JASEGY010000499.1 GCA_030019105.1 bacterium
GCAATCTGCAATCCAAAATTGGTTTGGTTGCGGCCAGAGGCCGCGCTAAGTAATATGGGCAACGTTCAATCCAGATGATTTAAAAGAATATCCATTCGCCAACATGTCTTTAGATGCTGATGACATTAGAGCACGCTTAGGGTTGGATCCGAATGAAGAAGGCGAAGATTTGCTTCTCTTTGTATATACGTTGCCGACTGACGTGAAGCCACTGTTTCCTACAATAGCTGATGCGCAATGGCATTCTCTGTTTCGCCCCGCTCCACCTGGAGCAAAATGGGGATTAACTATGCCCTGGCCAGAGATCGATACAGAGCCGCCTCGCCCTGAAGTTGTACACGAGCCAATTACGGGGGCATACTTGACAGAGCCAATAAAGATTGTACGAGCAAGGAGTCAGCGATGAATAAAATTAGAATAACTGAAACAGGTGAAGTAGATGTCAATTCTATCGAAAGCCTATCTTACGATGAACTCAAGCAGTGGATAAAATGCCGCTTACTCGGTAAAGACATACAGATTCCAGATGACTTTCGCCAGGGCGATACGCCGTATTATATTATATCTCTGCTTTATCCCAAATTCAATCGCTATGTGCGCGAAGATATTCATCGTATTGTGCTTGAATTTGTTAGGGCTATGGCTCGCAACCCGGATTTAATATGGAAAGAAGAAGCTGGCCATCAACTCCTTCTATTGGCTCAATCTGTCTGCTCTAAGGAAATCATTAGCTTCCTGTTGGAAATGGCAGACCCGCCCCGATTCTTTGTAGCAAATGCGCCGTCGTTGGCAGAAGATTTACACTTTCGCGTCTTACAAACTCTGGTGTCGTTGGGACACCGATCTAATCAGGAGTTTTGGGCTAAGCAATATCGCCTTGCACCCGAACGGTATGCCAAAGTGGTATTCAATGGCCTGGAGTTGATTTCCCTGGAGCAGGCTATTGCACCATCAATCATTAACCTTCGGGTAAAGACGTTTTAATTTTACCCGAGCGTTGTTGATAGCTGTAAATGGGTTGCTTCTTTACAAAAGGTATCGGCATTTGTTATCCGAAACTTAATGCTTGACGGTGCACTATGGGGCTATTATCCTCAATTGATTCCATAGAAAAAGTTGAAGGTATCTTATTTACTGCATTCCCCAGTTTATTGAATGCGTACGAAGCCATCCGAATTGTGCCGCTCGTTGAAAAATACCTTCTCAGGATGCAGCCTGGTGTTCGCACTGCCGTGATGTCATTTTTTGCAGAGGAAGGCTATGCTTTGGAATACCAGCCACGAAAACCTATATTTGATTATGGGCTTGTCCGTGAATCCCTTGCCAATACCATAGGAAGTATATTAGAAAGCTTAACCTTACAGCCTCGGCTCGCTCGTTTATAACTATGGAAACTTATCAACCGGAACGTAAACCCATATTTGTAACTTTCTATTCCTTCAAAGGCGGTGTAGGGCGAACTATGGCCATGGTGAACGCCGCATGTATCTTAGCCGGACGCGGGCGGCGTGTCTTGATGATAGATTTTGACCTCGAAGCCCCGGGACTTACCATGCTTGCTCTAAAGCAATTAGCATCTCCTACACAGCCCCCTCCAGCCGGCCTGGTCGATTTAATTTATGATGTCCTTACTGACCCGGCCAATTCGGCTCTTGCTGACAAAGAGAATCCTGACCGCTATACAGAATATGTTTGCTCTCTAAACATTCCAAAACACCTGCTTCGGATAGAAGGAGGCAAGCTCGACTTGATGCCATGCGGACGTCTGGATGCCGGCTACGAAGAACGCCTCTACGCAATAGATTTCGATGAGCTATACGCTGAAGGAATCGGCCAGCCGATTTTTAAACACCTCAGGAACCTAATTCGAGATTCCAGGCTGTACGATTATATCCTCATTGATTCCCGTACAGGATTTTCGGACGAAGGCGGTATCAGTACACGTGATTTGGCTGAACACATCGTTGTCCTGACGGGGTTGAACCGACAGAACATCGAAGGCACAGTGCGTTTTCTGACGCGCTTGAAAGCCAGCGGATGGCAGGAAGGCAAGGTGCAGTTTATTCTGTCGCCAATTCCCACAGGTTACGAAGAACTGCGCGCCGAGCGCACCGCTTACGCCAAAAAAGAGATCGAGGAGAAAACCGGTTTTAAAGCCGACTTTGATTTGTACATTCCATACCATCCGCGCCTTGCCCTTGATGAGGAACCGTTCGTATACAATTGGACGGGAACAGATTTGTTTAGCGCTTATAAGTCAGTTTATAATATGCTTCAGAAACTTGCCGGAGATACGTCTTCGGTATGGATTCAGCGACTTGTTAAAGCAGTCCAGGATGGTCGATCTGATGAGGATGTTATACCCTATCTGCTTCCGATACAAGCGGATATGGATGATCCACTGGTGGCCGCATCGATGGTACTCTTTTTCGAAACGCTAATGGACCGGAAGAAGCTGTCAAACCATGTACGTGCTGAAACCCATGTCATTCTCGGGCAGATGCGCCTCGAATCCTTAAACGACGCAGCCGGAGCGGTCGAGAATGCCGAAGCGGCGTTGAAGATTTTCCGCGCCGAGAAGGTACACACCCAATCCACTAAAAATGCGGAGGTATTGTTGCAAAAAGCAAAAGAGCGCTTGAAATAACGTGGGTGGTGGATTGTATCCTCTTCAAATCTAAGGGTAAGAGCCAAAGGGTTCAAAGTTCAGGGTTC
>JASEGY010000049.1 GCA_030019105.1 bacterium
AATAATGCTGGGGAATTTAAACCTATCTCGGGGTGAAAACTTTTCACTGTCGAGAATTATATCTTCACAAAATCCAAATAAGACTCATGATAACTTAGGATGTAGAAAAAAGAGATCTACGTGGATTCGAGGGGTAAAGCGGCTTTTACTACAGACGACTAACTTATCCTCATTCCCACGCTCTGCGTGGGAATGTCACTTAAGACGCTCCGCGTTAACAAGATGCAAGGCGTGTGGTGGTTACGTGCCCACGCAGAGCATGGGCACGAGAAGAAATTTTGCCTCACGAATCCGCGTAGAGCCATATTCTCTCAATGCTTTCACCTAAAAATCGGGGAAAACATGAGAGGACTGTCGAAATCAACGTTATAAGGAGACAAATATGCATCTTATTCACCGTAAAACTTGTAGAGTTTGTGGATCCACCGCTTTGACGCCGGTTATCAATCTTGGTGATCAATATTTGCAGGGGTCGTTTGTCAAGCCGGGCAAGGAAATGCCGCCAATGCGCAAAATTTCGACATCGCTGGTGCGCTGTGACCCGATGCGTGACGAAAAGGCCTGCGGCTTGTTGCAGATGGAATTCACCATCCCGCCGGAGGTTCTCTATTCGGCCTACTGGTATCGTTCCGGTACCAACAATACCATGCGTTGCCATCTGAAAGGCATTGTTGATGAAGCTATTGGGCTTGTGAGCAACAAAGAATCTGCCACTGTTCTCGATATTGGCTGTAATGACGGGACATTATTAGGTTTTTATCCGGGCAGTTTCGTCAAGTTCGGTGTAGATCCATCCGATGTGGCGCAGGAAATCAAGGCTCCTGTCAGCGTCATTCAGGATATTTTTCCTTCGGAAGAGCTGATTGCGCGACTCAAAGGCTGCACCTTTGACATAATTACCTCCATAGCCATGTACTACGACCTGGAGGATCCCATCGCCTTTACCCGTGGGATCAAAGAAATTCTTTCCCCTGAAGGCCTCTGGATATTTGAGATGTCTTATATGCCTACCATGCTCAAAATGACTTCTTATGACACCATTTGTCATGAGCACATCGAGTATTACAGCCTTGCGGTGATCGAACACATCCTCAAGCAGGCGGGAATGAAGGTAGTTAATGTAACTCACAATGATATAAATGGTGGCAGTCTGCGTTGCCATGCCACACACATCAACAACTTTACCTATAAAAAGGATGAATTCCAGCATAACATAAAAACCATGCATCAGGAAGAATTTGACCTTGAACTTGATACAGATAAACCGTACCGGCACTTTCAGGACAGGGTCAATGTCCACAGGGAAGAGTTGAATGCTCTCCTGAAAAAATTGAAAAAGGACGGGAAAAGAATCCATATCTATGGGGCATCGACAAAGGGAAATACCATCTTGCAATGGTGTGGCATAGACCATCGTATCATTGACTATGCAGCGGAGCGGAATCCTGACAAATATGGTGCACTGACGCTTGGAACAGACATTCCCATCATCAGTGAAGAGGAGTCGCGAGCGATGAAACCGGACTATTATCTTGTGTTGCCGTGGCATTTCAAACAAGAATTTCTGGAGCGGGAAAAAGAGACTCTTAAGCAAGGGACTGGTTTGATTTTCCCATTGCCAACTGTCGATATAATCCGGCATACAGGCGGAGCATAATCATGTCAAAACCACGCGGTCTCTTTCTTAATACAATCAAGGCACAATGCAGTATTTATGAGTCAGGGCACATGGCATTTGAATGTCTGCGGCAATCAAACCGGTATGTATTAGACTACCTGGAAATTGACGCACAAACATCGCAGCTTGGCATATATGATTTTTATCTCTTCAACTATCACCACATGACGATGAGTTGGCTGGATACCAGTTTGCTGCAAAAGCTTACGGGCAAAAAATTTACTCTGGTGCTGGAAACCCTGCCCAATAATCCATTTCCGCTTTGCCCACCCGAAGATTTTGATGCATATCTGGCACTGGATCCTACGATGAATTACCCGGACAGGCGGGTCTACGCATTTCCCCGACCGCTGGAAGTACCGCCACAACTACCACCTTATGTTGATCGAGGTATGCCGGTTATCGGTAGTTTCGGCTTCGCCACACCGGGCAAGGGATTTGAACTGGTAGTGGATGCGGTTGGTCGTGAGTTTGAAAAAGCAGTAGTTAGGATTAACATTCCGTCAGCAACATATGCCGATAATTTCTGCTTCACTTTGCATCGAATGAATTATGCCCGCTATCTGGGCGACCTTTGCCGACATGTTGCGCGCCCCGGAATTGATGTACAGGTTACATATGACTTTCTTCCAAAGGACGAACTGATCACCTGGTGCAGTCAGAACACCCTAAATTGTTTTCTCTACCACAGAGACCAACCAGGGCTTGCTGCCACTACTGATCAGGCTATAACCAGTGGACGGCCACTGGCGGTCTCGTCAAATGAAACATTTCGCCACATCCATTTGTACACTCAGCCCTATCCGTTCCAAAGTCTGCGCGAATCTATCGCCTCCTCTGCGTCGGCTGTGCAGCAGATGCAGCGGGACTGGGCACCGCTCAGATGCGCTGAACACCTGGAAGCGGTTCTTGAAGATTTTGAACTTCTCCCAAGCAGACCTTACAACCTGATTGTGAACAGCGCACCGTCGGCTATGTCACCAAAACCGGTTGTCATTGTTGTGTCTCACAAAGAAAATCAGTGCGGAATACATCAGTACGGGGTCAATATTGTTACCGCCCTAAGCAAGTCAGAGCGTTACGCTTTTGAACACGTACTCTGTTCTTCAGCAGATGAGCTTTGTCAACATGTCACAAGGTTACAACCTGCGGTAATAATCTATAACTACTACCCTTTCACAATGCCGTGGCTTTCACCTGAGATAACCCGGCGCTATCAAATACCATGTTTGGGAGTCATGCATGAAGTGACGCAAGAAGATGCGGACAACGCCACCACAGAGATGTTTGACTATCATCTATGCCCCGACCCGACTCTGGAAGTGCGGAATCCCTGCATTATCAAAACTAAACGGCTTATCGCTCCGTATATCAACACACGGATAGTGCCCGAGATTCCTGTTATAGGCAGTTTTGGATTCGGTTTCAGGAATAAAGGATTTCAAAAGGTCGTCACAAAGGTACAGGAAGAGTTTGATCAGGCTATTATCCGCCTGCATTTGCCACTGAACGACATGGTTGATCCTACCGGGGCGGAGCACGCATTTAAAACAGCCGAAGAGTGCCGGGGAGTTCTGCATAAACCTGGAATTGAGTTGCGTATCAGCCACAATTTTCTGGAAAAGAAAGAGCTACTGAACTTTCTCGCAGCGAATACCATTAACTGCTTTTTTTATGAAACAAACAGGGTCAAGGGCATTTCCAGCGTCATAGAACATGCCCTGGCGGTCCAGCGGCCGATGGCGATTTCAAAATGCGGCATGTTCCGCCATGTATTAAATGCTGCACCCTCAATATGCATTGAGGATACTTCGTTGCGTCAGATCATTTCCAACGGGATTGCTCCTTTGGTTCCATTCTACAACGAGTGGAGCGAGGCCAGTTTTATTATGGATTACGAAATGCTGCTTGACAGAGTTAGAAATACTCAAGCGGTACTTTGGGGTGGGTATAACCGGATTCTTGACAACCAAGCTCGCCTGTATTACCAGCCAGTGATCAGCAGGCTCTTTACCTTGGTGCCGGATATGATGGCTCGAAAAATTCCTGAAGCCAATGTACAGCAGGCTTTTGTGTTGAGTACAGTTGAAAAATTTGCCGAGTCAATAAATACACCCAGAATTCTCTGTATCGGCAGTTATGATGACACGGCTGCTTCTGGGCTTAAAGCCCTTGGCTACCATATAGATGAAATTGATCCGGCTCTGAATTGCGACCTAAACACATTTTTTCATCTGCCAACAACTCATAAGACACATTACGACATCATTTTTTCAACATCGGTTATCGAGCATGTAGAAGATGACGAGATGTTCGTTCGTCAGATCGATGAGTTACTTGCGCCTGGTGGCGTCGCGATTATTACGTGCGACTATAGTGATCAATACAAGCCAGGCGACCAAATACCACAAGAGGATTTTCGTCTTTACACCAAAAAAGACTTGATGGAACGTCTTCTACCATGTATGCGACACTGTTCACTGGTTGACAGTCCTGCTTGGGAGTATATGGAGCCTGATTTTACTTATGCAGGATGCCGGTATACATTTGCAGCTTTTGTAGTTCGGAAGGACAGAACATATTAACATATTATGGATCCTGCGCCGATCCTTCTGAGAAGGAACGAGAGAAACGTCTTATTGTCTGTTGAGGAGGCTCATGCCCGTTATCATTTTCGGCGCCAACTGTCAGGACGGCTATTATCTTGAAAATCTGTATTACTCCAAATCCGTCGATGTCATTTCCGTCTCAAGATCGGGCATCGGCATTCAGGGAGACGTTGCCAATAGGGGTTTTGTTGAACGCCTTGTCAGAACATACCTCCCAAGCGCCATCTTTCACCTGGCAGCCAACTCAACCACCCGGCATGAGGCCATTTTTGAGAATCACGCCACCATATCAACAGGCACACTCAATATTCTTGAATCTGTAAAGAAACACTCTCCGTCCAGCAAGGTTTTTATAACCGGAAGCGGCTTACAGTTCAGAAACACCGGGCAACCGATATCTGAGAATGACGCATTCGAGGCGATCACTCCATATTCTGTGGCCCGCATACAGTCGGTTTATACTGCCAGATATTTTCGCTCTCTTGGCATACGGGCGTATGTCGGTTATCTCTTCCACCACGAAAGTCCCCTTCGCAAAGAGCATCATGTCAGCAAGATGATTGCACTGGCAGTTCAGCGAATAGCCAGCGGCTCAGATGAATCAATCGAGATAGGTGACATGAGCGTTCAGAAAGAATGGGCATTCGCCGGTGATGTTGCACAGGGCATATTGACTCTGGTTGAGCAGGATGATCAGTTTGAGGCAACTATAGGTACAGGCATAACATACACCATTCAGGACTGGCTGGAACAGTGCTTCTCCATCATAAAGAAAGACTGGCGTAGTCATGTTAGGCAACGTACCGGATTTACTACGGAATATAAGCGTCTGGTTTCTGATCCTACGACAATTCATTCTCTCGGATGGAAGCCTGAAATCACCTTCCATGAACTTGCCCAGATGATGGTTGCTACCACATGAACACACATACCCAGAATCAATACGGTATTGCCATCTTTCATAATATCGGGGATATCCTGCTCTGTACACCAATTGCCCGGCAATTGAAGGCTGACGATCCTGCGTGTCTTATCACATGGTACACATCACAACGGTATGCCTTTGTCCTGAATAACAATCCATATATTGATGAGGTCATTGCCCTTCCAGACGTGCCATTCCACAATTGCCGTGTTCTGCCTGTTCTGCAACCACATGTCACTCCTGAAAATGCAGGTGTACTGGCATTAAACGGAGAAATACCCCGTTTGCGAAATGCGCGTCACTGGACATGTTTTTTCACACCGGCGCCATATCTTAACTTTCACGAATTTGCGAACCTCTACCGGGTGCCAGGCATTGATGATGCGCTTTCTGATGTTCAGATTGCTGCCAGCAATGGCAGTCTGCTTGACATCATCAAGGCACATGTGAATTTTAACTGGACGGTTTCTGACCTGCCGGTCATGAGATTGACCGGTGCAGAAATAGCAAAGGTACACGAATATATTTCTACATTGCCTGCTGGAGTTAAAATTCTCATAGAAACAGAGTTCAAGTCAGCACAATCTTATCTTGATATTGATTGCTTGTTTAAGGTGATCACCTCATCATTACATTTGAGGCCTGTTATTATATTTACAGCAAAGAACAAACCGGTTTATTTTGACGAACTGAAAAAGGTGTATGAACGGGTATGCTGGTTTTCGGGTGAATTTAGACTAAATGCGGAATTATATAATGCCTGTAATGGTTTTGTCGGGGTTTCGTCCGGGATATCTACCTTGACATATAGCGATTGGTGCAGAAATGACCTGCCTAAGCTTGAAGCAAGTTTAGGAAAACACTGGAGTGCTTACCAAAGGATATCACATTATAAGTTAATGCCTTGTTATTCAAAGGCCATTTTTATGGAAAAAGTTCCTGACTTTGTCGCTATGCTGCAGGAATCAATTAATGACAATACGAAGCAAGTAGCATGGGGGGAAAGACATTCATCAAAATAAGAAATTGGTCAAGATGATGGTTAATGCCGACTTAGAAAGGCTAAAGAAAAATGTCTGAGGATATAGATAGTAAGATTGATTCAAAAGAGATTAGAAAGATCCTTCTCATTAGATCAGCTCCAGTAGAACGTGTAAATAATCTGATTAAAGATCTGAGGGCGAGGTTTCCCAAAGCACATATTACCGTTCTGGTCCAGCCAGAGGTAAGTGGACAATTTCCTGGCGTAGATGATACAATTTTATATAGGGAAAGGAGATTTGATCTTCTTAAGGGGCTTAAATGCCTACCGCAGATAAGAAAGAGAAGATACGATTTGGTCATTGTTCCGTATAATACCTCGAGTGGGGTTGGTTGTTTCAATGTGGAACTATTTTCCCTCCTGGTCAGGACAAGACACAGGATAGGATATGATATAGATGGGTATACTCATAACCTCTCCTTACCCTTTTATCTATCCATATTGATAGCGCCCTTAAGACTCCTTGTTAGTCTGTGTATTCTTCTATTTGTTGCCATTTGGAGACACCCGTCTAATATCAAAAGACAAAAGGGAAGAAATCCTTGCATAGGAATAGATGCCCGGGGATTAAGTCGTGGTACCGGTATTCAGAGATATATATATAACCTGATTAAGCATCTGTCGTTAGAGGAAGATGAGTTTGTATATACCATTTTTAAGGGCACCCAGAAGAGTCTATTCTCCTACTCCAATCTAAGGGAGAGGATTGTAAAGATTCCTATGTATAACTGGCAGGAGCAGGTTTTTTTTTCACAAGAGTTACTATCTCAGAAGGTGGATCTATTCTGGGGAACCAACTTTATTATTCCCTTAATAATGCCCTGCAAGTCTATTCTAACCATATATGATCTTACCTTCCTCCATTTTCATGGCCAAAATCCTGTGCAGACAGAAAGGTGGATTCGGCTCTCTGCCAAGAGCGCTGATAGAATCATTGCCATATCAAAAAGCACAAAAAGGGATATCGTTAGATTTTTACATATCCCAGAAAATAAGATCAAGGTGATTTATCCAGGAATTGACCATAGGGTATATTGTGTCAGCAGAGATCCTAAGCTGATTGAATCTGCAAGGGATAGGTACAACCTATTGGATCGATATATCCTTTCCATAGGCTCTGCAGGCAGACGCAAGAATTACATTGGCATGATAAAGGCCTGTCACAGACTAAAGAAAGAAGGGGTCTTTTATAAATTGGTCCTTGTCGGGGGAAGAAACTTCTTTCCAGAGGAGATATTTGCGGCCATAGAGGGCCTGGAACTTAAGGATGATATTATCTTTACAGGATATGTGCCAGAGGAGGATTTACCCCTCCTGTATAATGGGGCCGAACTCTTTGTCTATCCCTCCTTTTTTGAAGGATTTGGACTGCCCGTTCTCGAGGCTATGGCCTGTGGCACACCAGTTGTTACCTCAAATACCTCCTCATTGCCAGAGGTTGCTGGGGATGCAGCCATATTAGTTGATCCAAACAACATAGAGGATATGGCTTATGCAATATATAAGGCTTTAACGGATAATACATTGAAGAAAGAGATGCGGGAGAAAGGATTGAGGCAAGCAAGTAAATTTTCATGGGAGAAGTGTGCAAGAGAAACATTAGGTGTTTGCAAAGAGGTTTTAGGGATTTAAGAATTACGGTGATTCGTCAAGCAAATCTTTTGCTAAGGTAAGTATAGCGTAAGGAGACCGTTTTGAAAATGGGACTTGACCGAAACTCCCTGAGTTCCAAAGGGTTGCCTGCGAAGTCAGCATCATTGGCTGCTCCCATGCGCTCTCATTTCATTTGACATTTTTGGGTTGGTCCTGCTGGCCCAGCTAAAGTTTTGGCAACGAACTGCCGATGTATTCTTGAGAAGCTATAACGAGCTTGTCGAGAGGCCCTTAATATCCCGCAAAAACCGCCTGAGGACGCGCTCAAAGTCCCGCCAGGCGTCCGTGGGGTCACGCTAAGGTGAGAAATCAGATCTTTGAAATCGACGGTTTGGAATTTCGGTGAAATTTCCCTCCTGGAATCTGGAAAAAGATGTCAAGGGAATTTTAACATCGGCTTTTCAAAATCAAGTCCCATTTTCAAAACGGTCTCAGCGTAAGCATTCAGGTATCAGGTGTCAGCTTAACCCTAAGAAAACCAAGGTTGGAGATGATTGAGGACGGATTCTATCCTTCAACCTCTCCAGAGTAGCTACGGGCTCTATATACCAAGCAAAACCCGATACCTGACGCCTGAGTATAGCTTCCAAATATCTGGTAAGGGGGAATAGTGAAATGAAAAAGGCATTAATTACAGGAATAACCGGACAGGATGGGAGTTACCTGTCGGAGCTTCTTTTAGAGAAGGGTTATGAGGTGCATGGGACTATCAGGCGAGTAGCGCTTGAAGACCCTGACCGTAGACTTTGTCGAATAAGCCATATCCTTGATAGAGTAATATTGCATCCTGCCTCTTTGGAAAGTTACGCCAGCATATTTAGGATAATTGATAAAGTAAGCCCTGATGAATGTTATCACTTAGCAGCCCAGAGTTATGTAAGTTACTCCTTTGAGGATGAATTTTCTACCATTAATACCAATATCAATGGAACACATTTTGTTCTGTCTGCAATTAAAGAGAAGTCTCCTGATTGTAAATTTTACTTTGCCGGATCAAGTGAGATGTTTGGAAATGCAAAGGAAGTGCCTCAGAATGAAAATACACCTTTTCAACCTCGTTCTCCTTATGGAATATCTAAAGTTGCCGGTTTCCATCTGGCTCGGAACTACAGGGAGGCTTATGAAATATTTGCCTGTAATGGGATACTCTTTAATCATGAGAGCCCGAGGCGAGGTTTTGAGTTTGTAACAAGGAAGATAACAGACGGAATAGCTAAGATTAAATTAGGATTGGCCAGTGAACTGAGATTGGGCAACCTGGAGGCTAAAAGGGATTGGGGTTTTTCTAAGGACTATGTCATGGCAATGTGGCTTATGCTTCAGCAGGATAAGCCCGATGACTATGTTATTGCCACAGGCAAGACATATTCTGTTCGAGAATTTGTAGAAACAGCCTTTGACTATGTTGGTCTTAATTGGCAGGACTATGTCATAGTAGATGAAAGACTTTATCGTCCGGCAGAGATTCATGAGCTTAGAGGCGATTATAGCAAAGCAAAAAAGAAACTTGGATGGCAGCCAAAGGTCGGCTTTAAGGATATGGTTAAGATGATGGTTGAAACAGACTTGGAGAGGTTGAAAAAGAATAGGTAAAGCGGTGTTTTTGTCAATCGAAAAGATCGTCCTTTTTGTTCCCTGGCCTGGAGATTTCAAGAGTCTTTGCTGATTATGCCCGGAAAGAACTGGGGCTTGGTATCAAGACTTGTAAACTGGAAGAAGCAGGGTTTGAAGATAAATCCTTATGAGTATAGAACTTCCCTTATGGCTTCATAAACAACTTTATACTGCAGCGATTGCAATCTGCCGCCAATTTAACCCTGAGCTTTCGGATCTCCTGAAATTTATTGCGACTGACGGGGCTCTGGATCGTCGTCAGGTTTTTAAGAGCCGTTTAGGTATTATCAGGTTTCTTGAGTATAGCCTGATTATGCGCTACCTGGCGTTGGAACCAGGGATGAGGGTTCTGGATATTGGATCTAACTATCGACCATTTCCATTGTGGGTTTTGTCCAGGGGCTGCCATGTTTATCCTACGGATATACCGGAATCAGAGCAGGCACTCCGGCGCTACTGGGATCATCCCTTTGCCTGTCGGAATCGAGAGCGATTTCATCCACAGGTCCAGGACGGGCGGCAATTTACCTGTTCCGATGGTTCCTTTGACCGCGCAACTTGCATCTCCGTGATTGAACATATACCGGAGGACGAGAAGGTGGCCGCAGAGATTGGGCGGGTACTGCGTCCAGGGGGGCGGGCAGTTTTAACTTTTCCGGTGGCCCGTGAATCGAGCCTATCGGGTTCTGCGGGTGGAGAGTGGCCGGTATTGCGTTGTTATACCGAAGAGACCATGATGAAAAGAATTGTCCAACCTTCCGGCCTGCTTCTCAAGAAGGTTGATTACTACCAACTGCGCCGAACCGTCTCATATCAGCAACATTTATGGTTTGGCGCTCCCTTAAGCCTCATTCTATTTCAGCGTAAGGATAAACTCGATGAATCATTTAGAAAGATCAATCCCCTCGACACAGGGATATTGGTTCTGGAGAAACCAAAGGAGTAAAGTAACTCCTTAGGCAGATAGGCTGTAGGCATTTAGACTGTAGAGGGAATCATGCGTGATCATATGAAGCTCAGGGCCTTTGTAGTGGACGACGAAGTCGTGATTTTGATCTATCGACGAGTAGGTTTTGGGTGCCCTGATTCGGTCAATACGCCAAAACTAACAGCCTTCAGCCTAAACAACCTTAGTAGGTACGGAGTAAAAAAGATGGCCGAAACGATGATCATCGCCGAGAAAAATATAGTCTCAGGAAGTGAGGGATTATGCGCTTGGAAATAAAAATAAGGGAGCTTTTGTCCCAGCTTGAAGGAAGGATGTTAGAGTTTAAAGAATATCTGCCTTCAGGCCGGCAACTGGCTAAAACGGTTATTGCTTTTGCTAATGGTAGTGGGGGGAAGATTATTATTGGAGTAAAGGATAAACCAAGAGAAATTATTGGGGTAAAGAGTGAGGATTTATTCTTATTAGAAGAATCTATCTCAAGTATCATATATGACAGTTGTGGGCCTTTGATTGTTCCCCATATTAGAATAGAGCAAATTGAGGATAAATCTTTATTAATCATTACTATATATCCTGGTAATGATAAGCCGTATTATCTTAAAGGTACTGGTCGGGAAAAAGGCGTTTATGTCAGGGTTGGTTCCTCTAATAGAGTGGCTGATTTGCCCACTATTCAGGAATTAGAAAGACAGCGGTTAAATATAAGTTATGATTCAACACCCTTATTTAGAGCTTCTCCTGGCGATCTTGATAATTCTTCTATTGAGGAGTATCTGACTTTAAGGGAAGAGGTAAGGGGTATTCCAAAGGAGCTTTTTTCTAAAAGACTTCTGTTGAAACTTCGATTGGCCAGGGAAGAGGGCGAAGAAATCTTTCCCACGGTAGGGGGAATTTTGCTTTTTGGGAAAGCTCCCCTTGATTATTTTCCCTACGGGAAGATTAAATGTGCCCGGTTTAAAGGGCAGGAGATGGAAGAGTTTATTGACCAGCAGGAAATATTCGGCAGGCTTAAAGATCAAGTGGAAGAGGCAATGAAATTTTTCAAGAGAAACGTTCGGCGAGGAGCAAAAATCAAAGGATTATATAGAGAAGAGAGGTATGAATATCCTGAAATAGCCATAAGAGAAGCAATTATCAATGCTGTGGTTCATAGGGATTACAGTATGCCTGGTTCGGACATAAAATTTGCTATCTTTGATGATCGGATTGAAATCACCAGTCCTGGAGTACTACCTATTGGTATTTCCCTGGAAGATCTTGGTACCGGCTCATCTGAGATAAGAAATAGAGTTATGGCTAAGATATTCAGAGATATTGGCCTTATAGAAGAGTGGGGTAGGGGGATAAGGATAATGAGGGAAAAGATGAAGGATTGGGGATTGAAGCTGCCTTTATTTAAAGAGGAAGGGAATTATTTTAAGGTGATCTTCTTTGGAGAAGAAAAAAGTAATCGGATACCGGAAGAGGAATCTGTTAAAATCCTTGAATTTATTCAAAGAGAAGGAAAGATAGAAAATAAGGATGTCCAGGAAATATTAGGGGTGCACAGAAATACAGCCTTGAATAAGCTAAGGGCGATTGTAGCCTCAGGTAAGATAGAACAAAGAAAAAATGGGAAGATGAGTTGTTATGTGATGGCATGATTTGTGCACAATGTGCATAGATGTGCAAACCGAAGGTTGAGTAGATTAGGTTATAAGTTGGGGACTTGCCTTCCCAAATGGCTGAAATGAGGATCAAGGCCAATAAAAATGGTTGACAAACAGAGAGGATTCGTATATAATTCTACTTAGAATTATTCTAGAGGGAATTATTATGGAATTCTATGACCGGGAAGATGAGTTGGCAGCTTTAAATAAAATCAATAGATTGTCAACAGAGGGAAGTCATTTAACCATCGTTATTGGTAGACGACGGGTGGGTAAAACCGAGCTTATCAAAGAATTTCTTAAAAACCAGGTTGATAAGAACATCTATTTTTTTGTCTACCGCAAGGAGCCGAAGTTACTCTTAGAAGAGTTTGTCCAAATATGGAATAAAGAGATTGGATTTCTCCCCCAACTTTCTAATTTTACTGATTTTTTCCGCCTCCTCTTTCAGTATGCTGAGAAGGAGAAGATCATTATTGTCTTTGATGAGTTTCAAAACTTTCAATATGTAGACCCTTCAATATTTTCAATACTTCAACACCTCTGGGATGAATGGAATAAAAAAACAAGGATGAATCTTGTCATTATAGGTTCTCTTGTTTCTATGATACAGAAGATATTTACCGACAAAAAAGAGCCCCTTTTTGGAAGGGCCACAAATCAGTTAAGTATTGCTCCATTAAGATTTGAAGTAATAAGAAGGATATTTAATGATTATGGAGAGACCAGGCTGGAGCGCGTTATTGAATTCTACAGCCTGTTCGGAGGGATTCCTAAATATTATTTTTTGATGCACAAGGGTAATTTATTCAAGAAAGATGCCGGCCGGGTCTTGAAAGAATTGCTGTTTAGCAGGGAAGCCCTCCTTAAGAATGAAATCCCAATGATCTTAATGGAGGAGTTTGGGGGTAAGTATCAACTTTACTTATCGATCTTAGAGGCTATTGCCCTGGGGAAGAGCAAAATGAGCGAAATTGCTTCTGCGGTTGGTATCAAGGTAAACAGCCTTCCCAAATATCTGAATACCCTGGCAGGCGAGCATCAAATTATTGAAAGGAAGGTGCCTGTTACTGAAAAGAGACCATGGAAGTCAAAGCAGGGGTTATACTTTATCAAAGATAACTTCACCAGATTCTGGTTCGCCTTTGTTTATCGGCACTCAGCTTATTTTGAAATAGAGAATTTTGATTTCTTGCTCGATTTTGTCAAGCAGAATCTCCCCGGTTTTACCGGATTTGCCTTTGAAGATATTGTCAAGCAGATACTTCTCAAGGTTCAGGAAAAAGAGTTTTTCAGGTTCGAGAAGATAGGAAGCTGGTGGAACCGGCAGGAAGAGATTGATTTGATCGGGCTTAATGAAGCTGAGAAAAAGATATTGTTTGTTGAATGTAAATGGCGGAGTCAACCTGTGGACAAAAAGATCCTATCTGAACTAAAGAGAAGAAGTTCCCTAATTGCCTGGCACAAGGAGAAGTGGGTGGAGTATTTTTTAGTTGTTTCAAAAAGCGGTTTTACACAAGGGGCTAAAAAAATGGCTGAGAAGGAAGGCATTTTGCTTTGGGATAGGCAAGACCTGGAGGCCGGATTCACTTGAACCTTCCCGAAAGATTTAAGCTTTCGGGAAGGTCAGAGTGTCTTCCTCCGATAACAAGTGTCGTTAGATTTTCCGATCTATTTGAACCGATAATCAATGCCGCCGCGCAGCGTCCAGTCCCATTCACTACCACCGATGCCGTTATCCTCGTAGTTGTATACCAACCCGGAAGTGAAAGTCAATTGATTAGCAATGTAGTACATGTAGTCACTGCTTAACTCAAGCCTTAGCACGTTTTCCGCTCCATCAAGGGTTGGGATGGTATAAGTCAGCTCGGCTTTGTTATCCCAATCGATCCGATCGGAGATTTCATAGTAGGCCCTTTCAAAAGTTATGGTAAAATGATCAGGGGTCAGGGGTCAGGGGTTCAAGGTTGGTCACATTACGCGCCATCT
>JASEGY010000004.1 GCA_030019105.1 bacterium
TTGTGATGACCCCAGGGTGGTGGAATTGTAATGGCCCTAATCCCATTTGGGGGGGGAATTGTCGTGGCCCTCGACATATCTTCTCAATAAGTTGGGGCAAGGCCTGTTGATAGTTGATAGTTGATGGTTGATGGTTGATAGTTGATAGACTAATAAACTATAAACTATCAACTATACACTATCAACTATACACCATCAACCAAAAGCGTTCCCCGAAATATTGAGAAGATACAAAATCGCAGATTATGCCCGCGTTGAGTATACGTCCCCCATCTTTCCCGTCCCCCATCTTTCCCAGAAGCAGCGGGAGTTTGAGGAGGCCCGCCGGAATTATCAGAAGGCCCTCGAAATCTTCATCGAGTTTAACGACCAATATCATCTGGAAATCGTGGCAAGGAGTTTAAAAAGATTAGAAGAGGAGGAGTAACTGTTCAGCCTACTCATCCGTCCAATCCGTGTTCTATTCCCCGACAACTCGAAATATTGAAATTCCTCTTGACATCAAAGATCTAATCTGCTATACTATAAGGTGAATTACCAATTAGTAAAAAAATATTTTACTAAATAGTAAACTGCTTGGAGGTAAAGATGATCTCTCTAAATCCATTTAAGTCCGGTACAGCAGTGACAGGAAAGTATTTTACCGACCGTGAGGAAGAGATAAAAACCCTTCTTTTGGACCTGGCCGGTGGCCAGAATGTAATTCTATATTCTCCAAGACGTTTTGGCAAGACATCCCTTGTCTTAGAGGTTATAAGCCGGCTTAGAAAAGAGGGTTGCCTGTGTATCTATGTAGACCTTTTTCCGATTTCTTCAAAAAGAGACTTTGCTCAAAGACTGGCATCAGCCATTGCCAAAGATACTTCAAAGAGAATTGAAGAGGTGGCTCGAAAAATTAAAGACTTCCTGCCTAAGATTACCCCCAAGATTGTCTTAAAGGGTGAGACTAATATGGAGTTTGATCTCGAGTTTGAAGAGAGAGAACTGGATGTCGATAGATTGCTGGCAAGTTTATATGACCTTCCTCAGAATATAGCTCAAAAGAGGAACAAAAGGGTGGTGATGGTCTTTGATGAATTTCAGCAGATAGGACAGATTAATGGTGAAGAGATTGAAAAGGGCTTAAGAACGAAGATTCAGCATCATAATGATGTTGCCTATGTATTTATGGGGAGCAAACGCCACCTTATGCACCGGATATTTAATGACAGGAGCAGACCTTTTTATAAGATTGGGAAAACCTTTACCTTGAGGAAGATTCCAAAAGAAAAATTTGCGGCCTTTATTATAAAAAGGCTTGAAAGTACAGGGATGAGGATAGAGTCACCTTTGATTGAAGAAATCCTTGAGATTACGGAGGGCCATCCTCACTATACCCAGATGCTTATGCATGAGGTGTGGAATGAATCATATCCAGGCAAGATAATAACTTCCGAGTCAATCAAAATGGGTCTGGAGCAGGTTTTCTTGCATGAAGGGGATGCGTTTATTGCCTTATGGGATTCATTGTCACCAAGACAGAAAAATCTTTTGGTTGCCTTAGCCTCTGATGAAAATATTCCTCTTCATTCTCAAGCAGCCATTATAAAGTATGAATTAGGTTCTCCAGCTACAGTAAGCAAGTCCTTAAAGGTATTAAAGGATAAAGAATTCCTTGAACAAGAAGGAGGCAAGTATATATTCTCGGATATCTTCTTTAAGGAATGGATTAGAAGGCAATTATGAAGATTAATAAACTGGAAATCGAAAATATAGCTTCTTATGGAGAAGACAGCGATCCGATTAATTTCAAGCCAGGGAATAATTTTATTTCCGGGCTGAATGGACATGGGAAATCCACCATTTTTAAGGCTATTCAGCAGGCGCTGTATCCTACTGGAGACAGTAATACCGAACGGATCAACCTCTTAAGGAAAGGATGCAGAAAAGGTAATATTAAGGTCTGGTTTGAGATTAATGATACGGCCTGTCATCTCCGGCTAATTCTCAAGGAGAACAGTGACTCCTTCAGGCTGGAGATAAACAATGGTGAAAAGGTTATTTCCACTAAGGAGGAAGTAATTGAAACCCTTAATAAATGGGAGAATATGACCGGTGACCGTAAAAAGATATTTGACAATGTGGTCGGGGTGGAACAGAACGGTTTTACGACGCCTTTTCTTATGACTAATAAAGGGCGTAAGGAGTATTTCAATACCATCCTGGACGTGGATAAATACAAAAGGATTGCGGACACTTTAAATAGACTCAGGATTGGTGACGGTGTGCTGAAGAAAAGGATCGAAGAGCTTAAGGAAGAACATGATTATTTAAAGGGCAGAGTGGCTAATTATCCGGAAGAGAAAAAAGCCCTCAGGGAGTGCGACAGACAGGTTAAAGAAAGGGGGAAAGAGGCAGAAGCTAAAGAGAAGCAATTAAAGGAGCGGAAAGAGTTGTTGGGCCGGCTGCAGGAAAAGGAAAAGGAACTCAAGTCGCTGAGAGAGGAGATTACCCTTCTGAAAGAAAATATTAAACATCAAAATCAAACCGAAGGGAGCTTAGTTAATTCCTTGAATGAGGCGGTTCTTGCCGGCAAGATCGTCGAAGAAAATACGGGGCAGTACCAACTCCATGAAGCTGCCCGGAAAAAGCTGCCGGAATTGAATAAAAGAAGAGACGAAAAAGACCGGCTCGAAAGAGAAAGAAATACAATCCAGAAAAGAATAGAAACAGGCGAAGCCAGGATCACGGTAATGGAAGACGAGCTGAATAAGGCCAGGGCCAAGAATAAAGAAGCGCTGGCCATGAATACCTCTGCTCTGGAAGAAATAAAACCTGAACTTGAATCGGCCCGGAAAGATGTTTCTGATATTGAAGAGGTTTTTACCTCTGGCGCAGTAAAAACAGGGGCCCTACAATCTGTGGAGAAAGACATCAGCGCCCTTCAGAATCGTCAGGCTAATCTCAAAGACCTTGAGATGAAAGCAGCCGGCCTTAAAAAAGAAACAGGTGAAATTGCAAAGCAGATTCTGGCGCTGGGGGATTTCAAGACTGTGGAGGAAGAGAAGGAGAAGTTAGAGAAGCAAAAGGAGAAGGTCCTATCTGAGATCGCTGTTTCAGGACAGAAAATCAAGGACTTGAAAGAAAAAATAGCCAAATCCGCAGACGGAATCTGCCCCATAATTAATGAAAAGTGTGGCCGGATTGATCCTGAAAGATTTCAATCACAACTCGAACAGGAGGGGAAAATACATTCAGATCATACGGCAAAACTTGATGCCTTAGCCAAAGGGCTTTCACGGCTTGAAGAAAAGCTGAAGGGTAAACAGCGGGCGGTAAAACTAAATGCAGAAAAAGAGACCCTGGAAAAGCAGTGGAAAGATAGGAAAGCAGAGGCGGAAAAGCTCCTGGCCGCTGTTCATCACAAACCGCTGGCTGTGCCGGGCGAGATAAATGATCTGGTCTTTTCCGCCGGACTTGACACAGTCATAAACAGTCAGGGACTCTCGGCCTATCTTGAAGTCGTTAAAGAAGAAGCCGGAGTTTATCGCAAAAACCTGGAAGCATTTCAGAAGGAAACTAATAAAAAGCGCGATGAAGCCAGAGGAAACATGACCAGGATTGAGGCGGAACAGAAAGGGCTGTTGGATTTAAGGCAGCAGATCCAAAAAGAGGCGGGAACCTTCCGGAAGCGGGAGGAAGAAATCCTTGGCCGCAGGAAGGCCATAGAAAAAGAGAAAGAGGCCCTGCAAGAGGCGGCCGATAGATTAAAACCCCTGGCAAATATCGCCGATGAAATATCTGCCCTGAATGAGTCCTTAGAAAAGACTAAACACGCCGCTGATCTCTACCAGGAAAATATAAAAATGGCCCAAAGGCTTGAGGGTAAAAAAGAAGAGCTGGCGAAACATCAGGAAAATCTCGAGAGGATACGGAATGCCCTGAAAGAGGCAGAGGAAACAGCAGTTCAGAAGCAAAGCGAGTTTGACCCGGATGAGCTTGCTTCTTGTAAAGCAGGGCACGAAAGGCTGGCGGAAGAGTATAATACTGCTGCCGGCGAACTCGTTGGACTCCGAAAGCAGCTTGTGGTTCTAAAGAAACACGTGGAGGAACTGACTGAAGAGTATATTAAATTCAACAACGTTAAAGAAGGTCTGAAACAGGAGCAGAAAAAGGAGAAAGCCCTGAAATTTATCGTGGATACCTTTAAGAACTCGGGCGCCCTTATTGTCGAGAAGATGATCAACAGAATATCTTCCCAGGCTAATATGATTTTCTCCCGCATATTTAAAGAGCCGTCCGAACTTTCCTGGGACAGAGAGTACAATGTGAGTCTTACCTCGCCGTCAAGGCACGAGCGTAATTTCAAGCAGCTCTCAGGCGGAGAGCAGATGATCTGCGCCCTGGCCGTCCGGCTGGCGATTGCCAGGGAATTTAATCAATCGGATTTCATCATCCTTGATGAGCCTACAGTCAATGTAGATCACGAAAAATGCGAGGAATTGGCCGAAACCATATCCACCCTGACCCGTGAAATCAAGGGCCTTAAGCAGATGTTCATTGTCAGTCATGATAACACCTTTGAGCGGGTAATCGATAATGTCATCAGAGTGCAGAAGGAAAACGACTGTACGCGGGTGGGGTGATTGCGGATTGCGGATTTCGGATTGCGGCCTTGTCCATCGTTTGGGCCATTGGATCAATTTTGTAGTGGTAGGGGTTTGATTAATCAAACCCCATGCGTATCAACTTAAGCATCAATAGCACACGGATGACACGGATTCAACGGATTCTCACTGATTCTTTTCAATGAGGCACACGAAAGCTAAAGCAAGCTATATTTCGGATTTTAGGCTTTAGCCTTTCATAATGAAATCCTAAAGGATTAACTCCTGAGTGTGGATAGCGTCACTACCTTTAGCTTTTATGAAGGCTATTGATTCTTTTATCCGTGTAAATCCGTATTATCCGTGGTATCCGTGTGCTATTAAATGATATTGGCTCTCCCGTAATATTGAGGAAAACACCTTAAGTTGATGCCTATGGGGTTTTTGGGGATGGTTCACCTTACTGTGAAAGCTTGCGGCTAAAAATTACCATTAACTTTCCGGAGTTAATCCTTTAGGATTTCATTAGTTATGAAAGGCTAAAGCCTAAACTCCAGAAAGAACGCAAGGTTTCACAAGAAAATGGACGATTTTTGAACCGTCCCCCTTCTTCGATATTCGATATTTTCCTCCGTCGCAAGCTTTCACAGTAAGGTGAACCATCCCCCAATTTTTAATTTCTAATTGAACGGTTACCCTAATAGTTCCCCTGCAGCCTCAGGAACCAGCCCTTAGCAGAGTAGTCGTTGGCTGAATTGACCTTGTCCGTAAAGTCAGTGAAATTGTAACCGGCGCCGAACCAGAGATGGTTGACCACCTGGCGGTTTACTTCCACTAAGAAACCTTTGCGCCGGTCGTCGGCTTGCTTCTGAGCCAGGAGGCGATATTCCAGGCCGGCATCCCACTGATGGGTCAGGTGATAATTCAGGCGATTGATCCACAGCCAGATCTCTGCTTCTTTACTTATCTCTGACCGGGTTTCTTTCTCACGCTTGTCAGCAAACCTCTCCACCAACTGGAACCTTCGGCCAAGGTCAAAGGCCCCTTCTAGGGAGGCGATGTTGATCTCGCTTTTGTAATCGGTCGCCGGCCGCTGATCCACTAAATTAGTATATCTGGCTAAGAGATTGACCCAGTCGTGATCAACCGGCCGGTAGGCCAGGCCAATCCCGGCTTCTCTGGATTCAGCCCCGGTTTTATTGGTAAGCTTGTCTTCGGTCAGGCTGTAGTTGACCTTACCCAACAGGGAGAGGTTGGGTGAAAGCTTCAAAGTGGCCGCATTAGTGGTCAGAAACTGCTGCTGTTCTTTCCCCGGGCCGTCATCACGCCTGAGCTCCAGTTTAGTTGATGCCTTGCCCAGATCCGAGGCCAGGTATTCCAGAGCAACCGATCCGGCATCCCTGGTCGTTTTACTCCCATTTTTGATCCCGCTGTGTTCAAAGCTCAGGTTGGCAAAGAGACCTTCTGAAAGCTCGAATTTATTGTTCAGCCCGACCACTGACCGGCTGGTCTTGCCGTCAATGGCTGAAGAGAGCTCATACTGGGCGTAAGTCCTGGTGCTGTTGTTCAGGATGGTTTCAGCGCCAAAGATAGTTGTTGCCTGAGAAGAACTAAAGGTTTGATCCAGATAGAGATTGGATTTATCCGAGACCCTGGCCTTAACACCAACTAAGGCGCTTTCTCCCGCGCTTCCCGTAGCCCCCTGAATTTGACCGGAGAGTCTTTCATTGACCTTGAGATTAAGTCCCACTAAGGCACTCTCTCCCTTGCTCCCGGTTGTTCCCTGAATTTGACCGGAGAGTTTGGCATTAAGCCGGGCCTCCAGGTTGGCGATAGTTTGGTTATTTTTGGCCTTATCATCAAGGGTCTGCTGGTGCGCCAGGCCGGCTTTAAGCCGGTCGGATATCCGCCAGCCTATTTGGCCGGCAATGGCGTTGATTGCATCCACCCCTTCCGGATTATCCTGCTGGAATTCTGCCGTGAGATTCAGGGCATCGCTCAGGGCCTGACTTGCCTGGAGGGTAATCAGGCTTCTTTCATCAGAGGCTTCAGGGGCGGTTAAATTTTTGATTCGCTCATACTTGAGGGTGATGGCATTACCTTCAAACAGTTGGGCCGCCACTTCCCCGCCGGCCTTTTCAAGTCCATTTTCCTGGATGCTTCCGTTGGCCGAGAACCCGGCTTCTAACTTCTGGTAATAGGCCCCCAGACGCATATTGAGGTCACCATCCATCCACTCAGCCAGATCAAGGCTGCCCGTGATCTTGACCGCATTACCCTCTTTATCTGCTGCAATCGTTTCCTGACTGAAGCCCATGCCTCCATCCACACTTATCCAGTTCTCGGTATCTTCTTCCTGGCTCCGGGCGTACTCAGCCGTCAGTTTGGTATTAGCAGAAGCCCTTAGCGTAACATCTGCTCCCTGTAGTTGGTAGTCACTATTATCTCTGGATTCGCCGGCATAGCTGGCCCCAATGGCCAGGCTGTCGGTCAGGTGTTGTCTTACTCTCCCACCGTAGGTTCCCTGGCTGAAGTCATCTACCTGATATTCATAGTCAATTACAACCCAGACAGAATGTCCGGGCAGAATATTGCCATCAATTAAGGTATTAGCTTCAGTTACGCTCGGAATGGGCTGCTTGAAGATGATCCGGCCCTCTTCATACTTGATATTGTAGTCGATGTTCTGCTTTAATTCTTCCTTAGAGAGGAGCCGCCCGGTATCCTTATCTCTGACCTCGATCCTTACTTTTTCGCTCCCTTCCGCGAGACGGTCATGTTTCAGGTAATAAAGGGAGCCGCCGGTTCCTCTGAACTCGTTGTGGGCTGACCGCTGGTGGGCCTCGGCCCCAAATAAGATCACCTTAGTAAAGGGATCCCCATCTTTAGTTTTCGAGACACTCTGGAATTGCAGCTTGCCCCCATACAAGGTCCGGTTATATCCGGCCAATTCGGTTTCGTTCAGGCCGGTAGCATAATCACCAAAGATAAAGTGGGACTGATCCCGGTCAACCCGCAGATAGAAAAGCTCCTGGGAATCAGCGTCATAAGTCAGATTGGAGCTGTCTCCATAAATGGGATAGTAACGGTCAGGATCAAGATTGGTCAACAATCGTTTCTCGTCCTTACGGTCGGTATCCAGAGAAGAAGCAATGAGATACCTGCCTTTTATCCTGCCTTTCAGATAGTAGGCCACCCGGCCGTCAGAGTAAAGGTCACCGCTGTATTTATCATCCCCCTCAATAGGCTCAATATTACCCTCGGTATTCATCTGGCCGATGGTGCCATCAGCGATAGCCACCAGGAAGAGGTAATCTTCCGGCTCTCCTGGTTTTACTTCCGGTTGTTTAACCGTCTCAACCTTGAAGGCAGGCGTTACTTTTTGTTCCGCCGAGACAGAGTACCCTTCAGGATTAGTGACCACGATCCGGTAAGTATTCTCGGCATCTTTTACGGGAACCCCCTGGCTGTATGACCCATCTTCACTTACCTCCGTCCTGAAGTTATTGATCATAACTTTGTTTCCCGGGTCGGTTCTGCCGGTCAGGACAACGGATGATATTTCGTCGCTGATAGCTTTACTTACCGGCCCGCCAGGTCGGCTCGGCCCGGTAATAGTCAGGGCAGGCAGGGTTACTGTCATAGACGAGCTAAGTCCGGTGCCATTGTTAATCTCAATAGTCAGCTTGTTATTCCGCAGCCCGATTGAGTCGATCCGGTTGAAGAATTCCATATTTTCATCAATAGTTACAGGAACGCCGTTGACAATAACCTTAGCCGGTTTAATGGCCCGGTCTGTTTCCGGTGGTAATTCCACCTCGCTGGCCTGACTCTTGATCTCTACCCGGCGGTTAAGCTGCATCCCTTCAGGGGTGTCATTAGAGGCCACCGGCTTTCTTTCTCCATAGCCAACTGCGGTCAGGCGATCCTCATCAATCCCCTCTTCCTTGACTAAGTAATTCTTTACAGATGTCGCCCGATTCTGGGAGAGAATCAAATTGTGGGCATCAGAGGCCCGGGAATCAGTATGCCCTTCGATGACTACATCCTCGTAGGGATATTTTCGCAGGGTGTCAGCCGTTTCCTTCAGGCTTTTTCTGGCATCAGGCCTGATGTCGTATCTATCCGTATCAAAAAGCGTCCCTCTAAGGATAATAGAGATGACCCTTTCTCCCTTGACTCCAAAGACCCGTTCATCGTGAGTGGCCATTCCTTTAGCCTTATTAGAAGCCTTTAGTTGATACCAATAGACCTGACCTGCCCGGATAAGGTTTCCTGACCGGTCACGTCCATCCCAGGCGATTTGAGCCGGTGGGTGGCCGGTGCCTTTAATGACATTAATTAGATCTCTATCCTGGCCTAAAACAGTCAGGGTCCAGTCAGTAATTTCACTTTCGCTTCTGATGTAAGGCATGAAGACAGCCTGTTCAGCCAGCTCGTCGCCTTTAATAATCAGATACTTCTGCTGTAAGCGGCAATCAGCCACCAGCAGGTCTATTGATCTCCCATTCAGTTTGGCCTTAATCTCTCGCACATCCCCTGAAAGGACAACCGGGTTTATCCTTTCTTCGGCCGTAAGCATGCCGGTCTTTATTTCTACCTTCTCCGGTTCCCGGGACTCAAGACCTACCCCAAAATTCACTTTGGCTGTTAATCCTTCCGTGATAGAGACAATACGGCTCTCTTCGGTGGTAAAGGTGGCTCCGGGCGGAAGGGTGGCGGCATTTACCTTTACGGCCCGCTGCCCGGCCCTGACCGGATAGAGACGGTATTTACCTTCCGGATCAGTCGTCGAATATGTTCCATTATCCATGGCGACCATTGCCCCCGGGATGCCTTCCTCTCCGGAATCACAGTAACCATTACCGTCCTTATCCCAGAAGACCTTACCAATGATAAGCCCGGCATCTAAGAAGGAATTCTCGATTACTTCCACTTTGGCCCGGTCTTCGTTAGAGACAGGCCGGCCGTCTTTATAGGCCAGGGCCAGGTTAATGTATTCATCCCGGATCACCCCTGAGCCAATGACCAATCGGTAAGTAATAGACCTCTCACTTGAGACATCACCGAGACTGAATTGCAGCCTTCGCCCGGTCCGGACAGGATCAGATGTCTTTTGCCCGTCGATCAGGGTTGTCCCTTCAAGGTACCTGAATCCGGCCGGCATGGTGTCAATAACTTCAACACCTGTGACCTCAGTCACCCCCGCTCTGGGGCCAAGATTGATGGTATAGGTAATGATGTCGCCGATAGATGCCTGCCGCTTATTAGCGGTCTTTTCGAGTTCTAAGGCGATCCCGGTCACCTTGGTCACAATCGTAACCACCGGCTGTCCGTTATTAGTGTGAACCGGATCGGTTTGATCCGACCTGATGGCGGCAATGTTGCTGATCTCTGTCCCGGAATTTACCTCATCCTTCACCTTAACCTTAAAAGTAACGCTCGTATCGCTCTGATTAGCCAGACTACCGATATTGAACGTGAGCACCCCATTGGCAAAGGTATCGGCGGTTCGCCAGCTTGTGGCTCCCGAGACATAATCGGTGAACTCAGGCAGGGTGTCAGAGATCATCACGCCGGTGGCGCCACCCAGGCCGGTATTTTTGACCGTGATAAGATAGGTCAGGATGTCCCCGGACAGGACATCACCGCCATTATCATCCGTAACCGACTTGGTGCTCTGGCCCAGGTCAGGCGATTCAGGGCTGAGCGGGATATTTAGATTGACCGGACCCTCATTAGGCTCAATAGAGAATGAGGTTTGATAGGCCTGGTAATATTTCCCTTCATACAATCCGGCCGTAACCCGTAGTTTATGTAATCTATTATTAACCATGAAGGCATAGTTGCCCCCGGCATCAGTCGTATCCGGGTTATCCTGAGCCTGGCCTTGATAGGTTGGAAGACCTACCTTATTTCCTGTTACGGAATCCAGGAGTTCTACCGGCACCCCCGCCAGCCTTTTTCCGGTTTTGGCATCAAAGACGTATCCGTAAGGATCGATGAGGTCAGTGATATTAATGATAACCGTGCCTTTTTCCTCTCCACCGGTTACTTTTAATCGATACCAGGGGAAATTAACCGGATCAGCCGTAAAGTATCCTGCGGGGGCTTCGGTTACGGCTAAATAGTAAACACCAGCCGCCGGCAGGTTGGCTGCAAAGAAGTGGCTTTTGGCATTAGTAGTAACAACTACCGGATTACTATCAAAGTCAAGTATGGAGTTGCCTTTCCAATCCTGCAGGGTGAGGGTTACCCCTGGCATTGTCTCTCCGGATACTCTGTCTTTGACTATCCCACTAATGCTGTTGGCCGGCCTGGCCGGAACGCCCGGTTCAGTTACCGTAACATGGTAAATAGCCGGCTCTGTATCACCCGGTAGAGTAACCCTGGTCAGGTAATCCCCGGGCTGGGTGACCGGGACACTGTACCGGCCATTGGTATCAGTAACGTCCTCTCCCACGTAATTGTCAGCTAAATCAGTTACGGACACATCTATCCCCGGCACAGGCAGATGAGTGTAACCATCAATGATCCTGCCCTCTACCCGGCCGGCAAAGACGGTCCTGGCCCGGTCCGTCGAGGTGTCGGAGGGATCATTCGGGTCAGTGTAGGCGGCAATTATGGTATCACCATCATCGACCTGAAGTGTCCCGTCTCCTGGGACAACGCTTCCTGCTCCAGTGAGGATATTACCGGAGAAGATACCTGTGGCTTTCCCGGTCTCATACAGGCTCACGGTTTCAGTGTCTCCCCGGATCGGATTGGTAACAGTTACGGTTATATTTTCGATCTGAGCCGAGTTCTTGTTTTCGTCTTTATCCGTAACCTCAATGTAAATTGGACTGGCGATCAGGTATTCATCCTCATCCTGCTCTCCGGTCTCGTTGGTGAACCGGGTCACAGACCGGGAGGTAACAGTCACTTCCACCGGCAGGCTTTCCCGTGGCAGGGTCTGGCGGGAATCAATGGTCGCCCGGTTAGTAATTACAGTTCCCACCGGAACACTAAGCAGTACCTTTACCTGGTAGCCCAGGGTAAGATCAGGGCCGCCACCCGAGAGTAGTGTGCTCAGGTTCCATTTCAGGCGGGCTGAGTCAGAGGTATCAGCCCCATCACCGGTAATGGAGCCTGGAATGTATTCGACGCCGGACGGCAGGGTATTGGTGACGATGACCCCAGTGGCCTCCACGCTGTTGATATTGCGGCAGGTAATGGTATAGGTGATAATATCTCCGGGGTTGGCTGTAGCGACATTAGCCTCCATCCCGATGCTCAAGGTAGGGGCAAGCATTCCAGCCGAAGCAGCCGAGGTGTCGGACGGATCGTCAGGATCGGTGTAAGTAACCTCGACGGTATCGCCTTCTGAGACCTGAAGGATGCCGTCACCAGGGAGAGTGTCGCCGGGATCAGTGCCCAGCCCGAGCAAACTAATGAAAATACCGCTGGCCGGCCCTGTCTCGGTCAGGGTAACGGTCTCGGTATCCCCGGTTACCGGATCAATTACCGTCACGGTTACGGTCTCAGTCGTGCCGGTATCCTGATTCTCATCTTCGTCGGTTACCTCAATGGAGATGACGTCGCCAATCGAATATTGAGATGTCTTTTTTCCACCGGCATCCAACAGCCGGGTTGAAGAGAAAGAGGTCACCGTGAGGCTTATTGGCTCGCTTTCGAGAGGCAGTATCTCTTTGGAGTCAATAACCGCCGAGTTAGTAATGATCGTACCGGCCGGCACGGTATCTTTCACCAGGGCATCGTAGGTCAAGGTGATCCCGGTTGTCAAGGGGGAGACAGTGCCCAGGTCCCACCGGAGGTGTGTTGGATCAGAGTCGTCGGCCCAGGGGCCGGAGATAGAGCCGGCCACGTATTCCAGTTCAGCCGGCAGGGTATTTTCGACCACGGTTAAAGTGGCCGAGGTATGGTTCATGTTTCCGCAAATAATGGTGTAAGTGACTACATCTCCCGGATTGGCCCGATCCGGATCAACGGAAATCTCAATCGTCAAGGTCGGGGCAAGCATTCCGGCCGAAGCAGCCGAGGTATCGGACGGGTCGTCAGGGTCAGTGTAGGTAACCTCAATTGTATCGCCCCCTGAGACCTGAAGGGTTCCGTCACTAAAGACAGCGCTGCCCGGGTTAGTAGCGAGTGAACCGATAAAGATGCCGCTGGCCGGGTCTGTCTCGGTCAGGGTAACACCTTCCGTATCTCCGGTTACCGGGTCAACTACTGTTACTGTTACGGTTTCAGCCGTGAGGGTATCGTGATCCTCATCTTCGTCAGTCACCTCAATATAGACAGGCCCGCCAATCGAGTATTGATCCGTCTCTTCTCCTCCGGTATCCAACAGCCTGATCGAGGAAAAGGAGGTAACCTTAACATCTACCGGGTCACTTTCTATCGGCAAGGTCTCTTTAGCTTCAATGACAGCCGAATTAGTAATGATCGTGCCTGCCGGAGCGCCGGCTTTTACCCGCACCCGGTAGGTAAGCTGATTCCCAACCGATCCGGAGGTCACCGTGCCTATGTTCCAGACCAGGTGCGTTGTATCAGAATCATCGCCATCACCGGTGATGGTTTCTGCGATGTATTCCACTTCAGCCGGCAGGGTGTTGGTAATGACCACTTCAGTTCCGTCAGTATGATCCTCATTTCCGTAAGTAATGGTGTAAGTAATGACTTCACCGGGGTTGGCAAAAAGCGGGTCAGCCGATATTTCGATGACTAAGGACGGTTCTAACATCCCGGCTTGAGCCGTGGATGTGTCAGTAGTATCATCCGGGTCAACGTAGCCGGCCTGGATGACATCTCCACCCTGGACCTGAAGGGTTCCATCGCCGGCGGCCGGCGCCGCCAGGCCGGCTCGGCCCGCAGGGCTGGTGGGCAGGGAGCCGGTAAAGATACCGCTGCCTGGTTCGGTTTCAGTAAGCGAAACAGTCTCAGTATCGTTTGTGCCCGGATCAATAACAGTGACCGTAATAGTTTCAATAGCTTCCGTATCGGCATTCTCATCCGGGTCAGTGACCCGGATGTAGACCGGCTTACCTATGGAATATTCATCGACCTCCTGACCGGCTTCATCGGTAAAACTGGTTTTAGATGTCGAGGTGACCTCTACGTCGAAGGGCAGACTTTCTGTAGTCAGTGTTTCCAGGGACTGAATCAGGGCGATATTCGAAATGATGGTTCCGGCAGAGACACCTTCCTTTACTCTCGCCTGGTAGGTTAATGAAGCGCCTGCTTCTCCGGAAAGGAGGTCGCCAATATACCAGTAAAGGAAGGCTGGGATTGAGTCATCAGCCTCAGGTCCTTCGATGGAACCGGGGACATATTCCAGCAGATCAGTAGGAACAGGGGCCAGGACTTCTATTTCCGTGGCCGGGACAGGGCCGGTATTAACATAGTTGATAGTAAAGGTGATGACATCGCCCGGATTGGCCCGCCAGGCCGGCTCGGCCCGGTCAAGGTTGCCTGAAATATCGATCTCTAAGATCGGGGCCAGCATTACGGCCCGATCAGACGAGGTGTCCGTAGAATCATTCGGATCAGTGTAAACCACCAAGATGGTATTTCCGGACTCAACCTGAAGCACATGGTCACCAGGGTTTCCCCCTTTATGGCTGGTGGGGATAGAACCGGTAAATATCCCGCTATTAGCCTCTGTTTCAGTCAGGATAACGGTTTCAGAATCCTCTGTGACCGGATCGGTTAGGGTAACCTGTATTAATTCGATTCGATTTGCATCCTCATTTTCGTCGGCATCGTTTAATTTAATATAGACAGGATGACTAACCGAGTATTCCTCTACAGTATCCCCTGTTTCATCAGTGAAGGTAATTTCTGAAAGTGAGGTCACCTCCACCTCGGTTAAACCGCTCTCTTTGGGTAAAGTCTCCTTAGAATCAATCACGGCTAAGTTCGGGATGATGGTTCCATTCGCCAGGCCTTCTTTGACCTTTACCTGGTAGGTAACACTCCGGCCGGTCACGCCGGCAGACATGCTTCCGATATTCCAGGTCAGGCAGGTTGAATCGGAGTCATCTACGGGACCGGTCGCAGAGCCGGTGATATATTCTACTTCCTCCGGCAGGGTATCGCTGATAACCACCTCAGTGGCATCAACGTGATCCGTATTTCCATAATAGATGGTGTAAGTGAAAACGGCCGCCGGGTTGGCAAAGTCAACCCCGGCCTGCTTGGCAATGGCCAGGCCGGGCCAGACCACGATTGCCTTAGTCGCTCTGTTGCCATTGACCTCGTTTCCATCATTATCAGTCTCTTCGAGGGTAATAGGCTGCTCACTCTCTACCTGGCCCTGGTTTTCAATAATAGTATTCTCAGCCACCACTTCATTTATCGTGACACTGAAGGTGATCGTGGCCGCAGCGTCAACGACAACGGTTCCCTCCGGCTGACTAGGGGAATTAATCAGCATCCCGTAAACCAGCGGCGATGTCCCGGCTGTGTCAGGCACACTTGCCCCGTTCAAGGTAGTGCTGCTAAGGACGTAGGTCGTGCTGTCCGGAATAAGGTCTATTAGAGTGGTTTTAGTCGCGTCCATGTTGCCATTATTGGGAACAACAATGGTGTAGGTAATAGTTTGGCCCGGAGTAGGAATGGGATTATCCACGGTTTTGGCGCATCGGCTGAAATCAGGGGTGGACTTAATAGTAACATCCGTTGGATCATCCCCGTTTTCGTCATTGAAATCATCATCTGTTTCTTCAGGCAGGCTTTCGCTACTGGTAACCACCCCCTGGTTAGGGATCAAGGTTCCATTGGCTAAGGGCAAGGCTATTCGCACCCGGTAAGTAATGACCGCAGTATCATTTACCTCCACCATGCCTGTGGCTTCACCAGGGGAGTTGATCAGCATCCCGGAGACCACCGGACTCATCCCGCTCACGTCAGAGACCGGCGAGCCATTCATGGTAGTGCTGTTGGGTAGATAAACAGTGTTAGCCGGCATTGGATTTTGGTAAATAGTATTGGTGGAGTTAATATTCCCCTGATTAGGGATGGTTACGGTGTAAGTTACGATTTCACCGGGATTAGCCGTTGGTTTATCCACGGCTAAGTGGGCCATGGCAAAGTCCGGCCTGGTTACTACGGCCAGGGTTGGATTATCACTGTCATCATCGCTGTCAGCATCTGTTTTTTCGGTTGTGCCCGGCTGATCGCTCAGGGCTATCCCCTGATTGCTGATGGTGATTATTCCCCGGGGCAGGTCGGTATCGACCGTTACCTGGAAGGTAACCCTGGCCAACGAGAGCGCTCTTACTACACCGGCCGTGTCTCCGGGTGAATTAACCAGCATGCCGGTTATCAGCGGAGGTAATCCGGCGATATCTGCTAGCGGGGTATCATTTAAGGTAGTGCTCTCAGGTATGTAGGTAGTAAATTCCGGGATATTATCCTGAAGCTTAGTTCCGGTTGAGCTCATATCGCCGGTATTCTTTACCAGGATGGTGTAAGTCAGGGTATCCCCAATATTGGGGGTAGGATTATCAACCGTCTTCAGGGTAAGGCTGAAGTCAGGGCTGCTGGTAACGGCATTCAGTGTTGGACTGGTGGTTACCGGCCCGGTTTCGGCTGTTTCAACAAGGGCGGTATTGGTAATGTTGGTTCCGTTATCCAGCGGGAAGGCCAGCTTGACTTGATAGCTTAATATCTTCTCCTCGCCCACAGCTAAGGAGGTCAGGCCCCAAATCATAACCGGAGCCGTATCGGTTCGACTGTCTCCGCCGGTGATTGTTCCCTGGAGGTAAGAGGTGTTAGCCGGAATAGTATCGGTTACCAAGATAGATGTGGCGGTGTCGGTTCCGGTATTCCTCAGGGTAATAGTATAAGCCAGGGTATCACCCGGTCTCAGGTCACCGCCATTTACATCCGCAGATGCCTTTGTACTGGAGGAAAGGTCAGGGAAGCTGACCACTTCATCGTCAGTGGGGCCAATCACTACCGGTCCGGTCTCGGAAGGATCGAGGGTGGCGGTATTGGTGATATGGCTTCCATTGGACAGCGGGGAATTGACTCTTACCTTGAAGCTCAGGCTGGTATCTGCCCCGATATCCAGAGTGGTGATCTCCCAGGTGAGGATGTTTGCGAACTCTGAGTAGGTATCTCCACCAGTGATGCTACCGGTCAGGTAAGTAGTATTGGCCGGGATGGTGTCGGTAACCAGGATATTAGTGGCGGGCAGCCCACCCCTGTTCCTGACGGTAATAGTATAAGTCAGGGTATCTCCCGGACTCACATTCCCTCCATTAACATCAGCGGAGACCTTGGTGCTCCGGCTAAGGTCAGGCCTGACAGCTACTGTGTTCATAGTCTCGTTGGTTTCGATCGGACCGGTTTCAAAGCTGTCTATGGCAGCCGTATTTTTTATTTCGGTTCCATCGGGGACAGTATCATTGACCCTTACCCGGTAGGTCAGGGTTTCACCGTCACCTGCTTCCAGCGTAAGGAATGTCCAGAACAGGAGGGATGTATCGCTGGCATTTGCTCCGCTGCCGGTAATGGAACCCGGCACATAAGCAGTATTTTCAGGCACAGTGTCCGTTACCACTACGCTGGTAGCGGTATCAGTGCCGGTATTTACTACGGTGATTGTGTAAAGAAGGTTATCTCCCGGAAGAAGGGCGCCGCCGTTTTCGTCCAGAGATGACTTGGCGCTGTGTGAGAAGTCCGGATAGCTCCTGACAATGTCAATAGTTTCATTTGTCTCAAACGGTCCGGTCTTTGAGGTGTAGATAGTCGCCCGGTTAGTAATCGGGGTGCTGTCAGGAAGAGGTGAATGGATAGTTATCCGGTAGGTCAGGGTATCTACTCCACCGATAGCCATCGTAGGAATAATCCAGGTCATGACCAGCGGATTGGTATCTCCTGCGCCGGTGCCGGTAATAGAGCCAGACACGTAAGCCGTATTGGCCGGAATGGTATCAGTGATCACGATACCAACGGCCGTATCAGTGCCGTTGTTGGTAACCGTAATAGTGTAGGTAATGGTATCTCCCGGCGTCGGCTCGGTAACAGCGGTTGAAGACTTCAGACTGCCTGAGAAGTCAGGTGAGGAATTGACCGTATCCGAGGTTTGATTACTGGTGATCGGTCCTGTCTCCGCCGGATCCAGCAGGGCGGTGTTGGTTATTACCGTGCTGTCTGAGAGAGGTGAATTAACTGTCACCTGAAAGCTTACCGGGACTTCTGCTCCAGGGGCAAGGATGTCGATTCCCCAGGTCAGAGTAGGCAAGCCACTGGCATCCCTGGTATCTGCCCCGCTAATGCTGTTAGTTACGTACTGGGTATTATCCGGGATAGTATCGGTAATCACCACATTAGTGGCTGTATCGCTTCCGCTGTTTCTGACCGTGATAGTGTAAGTAATGGTATCGCCGGGAACAAGGCTGTTGCCGTTTTCGTCCAGCGAGGACTTGAGGGAAGCAACCAGGTCAGGATAACTTATTACCGGTTCGAGAGTATCTTCTACGGAAACCGGTCCGGTTTCGGTCGGATCAATGACGGCCGTGTTGGTAATCATAGCGCCGCTGTCAACAATAGAGCTAACTGTTACCTGGAAGGTTACGGAGTCCTCTGTGTTTGGAGCAAGGGTGTTAATAGTCCAGGACAGGACAGGCAGGCCGGTCTCATCCCTGGTATCTGCTCCGTTGATGCTGCCGGTGACATAATTGGTATTGCCTGGAATAGTATCGCTGATCAAGATATTAGTAGCTGTATCGGTTCCTTCGTTTCTAACCGTAATCGTGTAGGCAATGGTATCCCCTGGAGCAAGATTACCACCATTGATGTCCACCGCGGTCTTGGTGCTGGGGGCAAGATCAGGATAACTGGTGACAATATCCGTGGTCTGATTCGTCTCAAACGGGCCGGTCTTTGAGGTGTAGATAGTGGCCCGGTTAGTAATCGGAGTGCTGTCAGGAAGAGGTGAAAGGATGGTTATCCGGTAGGTCAGGGTATCTACTCCACCGATAGCCATCGTAGAAATAATCCAGGTCAGGACCAGCGGATTGGTATCTCCTGCCCCAGTGCCGGTAATAGAGCCAGACACGTAAGCCGTATTGGCCGGAATGGTATCAGTGATCACGATACCAACGGCCGTATCAGTGCCGTTGTTGGTAACCGTAATGGTGTAGGTAATGGTGTCTCCCGGCGTCAGCCCGGCAACAGCAGCGGAAGACTTTAGACTGCCTGAGAAGTCAGGCAAAGAGGCCACCGTATCTGAGGTTTGATTACTGGTAATCGGGCCGGTCTCTGCTGGATCGAACAGGGCGGTATTGGTTATTACTGTCCCGTCCGGTAGAGGTGAGCCTACTTTCACCCGGAAGCTCACGACCCTTTCTGCGCCGGGAACAAGGGTGTAGATTCTCCAGGTCAATCCGGGCAGGTTGGTATCATCTCTGGTATCTGCCCCGCTAATGCTGTTAGTTACGTACTGGGTATTATCCGGGATAGTATCGGTAATCACCACATTAGAGGCTGTATCGCTTCCGCTGTTTCTAACCGTGATAGTGTAAGTAATGGTATCGCCGGGAACAAGGGGGTAGCCGTTTTCGTCCAGCGAGGACTTGAGGGAAGCAGCCAGGTCAGGATAACTTATTACCGGTCCGAGAGTATCTTCTACGGAAACCGGTCCGGTTTCGGTCGGATCAATGACGGCCGTGTTGGTAATCATAGCGCCGCTGTCAACAATAGAGCTAACTGTTACCTGGAAGGTTACGGAGTCCTCTGTGTTTGGAGCAAGGGTGTTAATAGTCCAGGACAGGACAGGCAGGCCGGTCTCATCCCTGGTATCTGCTCCGTTGATGCTGCCGGTGACATAATTGGTATTGCCTGGAATAGTATCGCTGATCAAGATATTAGTAGCTGTATCGGTTCCTTCGTTTCTAACCGTAATCGTGTAGGCAATGGTATCCCCTGGAGCAAGATTACTACCATTGATGTCCACCGCGGTCTTGGTAGAAGTCGAAAGGTCAGGATAACTTACTACCGGGCCAATGGTATCTTCTACGCGTACCGGCCCGGTCTCGTCCGGATCAAGGAAGGCCGTGTTGGTAATCATATCGCCGCTGTCAATGATAGAGTTAACCATCACCTGGAAGGTTACGGAATCTTCTGTATTTGGAGCAAGGGTATAAATAGTCCAGGCCAGGAGACCAGGCAGGCCGCTTGTATCCCTGACGTCTCCACCCTTAATGCTGCCGCTAACATAAGTAGTATTAGTCGGAATAGTATCGGTGATTGAGATATTATCGGCCGTATCAGACCCGGTATTTCTGACTGTGATGGTGTAAGTGATGGTATCTCCAGGAATAAGATCACCACCCGTGGCATCTGCTGAGCTTTTGTTGCCGGTCGAGAGATCAGGGTAACTGGTTACCTGATTACTGGTCTGATTGGTCTCTCCGGAATCGGTTTCATTACTGCTAACGGTAGCAGTATTAGTAATCACTGTGCCGCTGTCAATAGATGAATTAACTGTGACCTGGCAGGTAAGGGTAGTGCTGTCTCCTCCATCTAAGGTAGTTATTTCCCAGCTCAGGACTGGATTACCGGAATCATCCCGGGTATCTCCGCCGCTTATACTATTTGTAACATAGGTAGTGTTAGCCGGGATGGTATCGATAATGATTACATTATTAGCCGGACTAATACTACTGTTTTCGACCACAATAGTGTAGGTTATGGTATCACCCGGCATCAGGTCTCCTCCATTGTCATCCCGGGCAGATTTAGTGGTCAAAGAAAAGTTAGGCTTACTGGCCTCAACTTTTGCTTGTGAAGCGCCGCCGCTTCGGCCACCAATAGCATAAATTATATTGCCTATTTGCTCTACAGCTAAATCTCCTCGTCCTAAATTTAGAGGAGTTTCAGGTAACCAGGAGTTAGAACCTGAATCGTAGACTTCTACCGTAGTGATATTTGAGCTGCCGCCAAGAGCATATATCTTACCATTTACTACTACAGAAGATAGACCTGTTCGAGCCGAAATATCAGCCGGTGCTGTTGACCAGGAGCCGGCGCCTACTACGTAACTATCTACATCTCCTATATTTGAGCCTCGACTGCCCCCAATAGCATAAATTGTGTTTCCAATAGCAGAAGCAGCTAAATCCGTTCTGGTCTGTGGTAAATCAGGGACAGAGGTGTCCCATTGCGAACCAGGTGGTTGGCTGGGGTCAAAAGCTTCTACTGTATTCGTGACAGATCCGTCCGCTACAGTTCCGCCAATAGCATATATTTTCCCGTCAGCGGCCGCGGCCACAGCTAACTGGTCTTTGGCCGCAGGCATAGAATCAAAAGTAGTCCAGGTCAGGGTTAAGGTATTAAAAGCTTCCACTGTCCCGACAACATCCCCGGCTGAATTCCTGCCACCGATAACATAGATAGTATCACCTATTGCTGCACAGGCAGTATAAGACCGGGGGGTAGGAATAGTATCTACATCTGTCCAACTGTTTGTTCCCGGATCGTATCGTTCTATTTCAACTGTCGGGTTACCTACCCAACCGTTGCAGCCTCCCAGGACATATATGTAACCTCCTGCAGAAGCAGCGCATGCTCCTTCTCTTTGATGAGTTAGCGGCGCGACATAATCCCAATTAATCGCCGCCTTTGCCACACCCCCCAAGAGAAATACGGCCATTACGACCAATACAACTTTAAGTGTTCGACTCATTTGATCTTTCTCCTTTCTCGTTGGTGTTCATCCGCTACTACTTTGATTATGAAAATCTAATAGCACACGGATAATACGGATACTACGGATTACCACGGATAAAATCAGTGTAAATCCGTTAAATCCGTGTCATCCGTGTGCTATTAAAAAGAGTAGCTATTTCCACTGATTAGGCACTTTTTTCTAAATCAAAGTACTAACGGGTGAGTACCTTCTCGTTCTTGTCAGATAAAATATTATAATATTACCCCGCAACATTTGCGTTGTCCGCGAGAATGTTACGATTGCGGATTGAAATTGGAAATTAGAAATTAGGCTTTCACGCTTTTCCTAATTTCCAATTTCCAATTTCCAATTTCAGCGTTCCATAATCCGCAATCTGCAATCCAAAATTGGTTTGGTTGCGGCCNTTGCCACGGATAAAATCAGTGTAAATCCGTTAAATCCGTGTCATCCGTGTGCTATTAAAAGGATTAGCTATTCCCACTGATTAGTTGCCTTTTTTCTAAATCAAAGTACTAACGGGTGAGTACCTCTATTTGAGCGCCTCTTTTAATTCGCCTGTTAATAAAGGCACTACCTCAAAGAGATTGCCCACTATCCCGTACGTGGCGACATCAAAAATAGGGGCAGAGGCATCTCGATTTATGGCCACAATACATTCGCTGCTTTGCATCCCGGCCAGGTGCTGAATAGCGCCGGAGATACCACAGGCAATATAAAGTTTAGGCGCAACTGTCTTGCCTGTCTGTCCGACCTGATGGTAACTGGAAATCCAGCCGGCATCAACCGCCGCCCTGGAAGCACCAACCGCTCCTCCCAGCGTAGCCGCTAATTCTTCTATGATCTTAAAATTCTCTGCCCGGCCTAAGCCTCTGCCTCCGGAGACAATGATATCCGCCTCGGCTATGTTTATTTCACCCTTCATTTCCTTAACTACTTCTAATATCCTGGTCCTTATATCTGCCTCTTCTATCCGGGGCTGTAATCTGATAACCTCACCCTGGCGGGCCGAGCCGGCCTGGCGGGCCGAGCCGGCCTGGCGGACCAAGCCAGCCTGCCAGACCGAGCTGGTCTGGCGGGTTAAATCAGGGTCAATTTTCTTGAATACCTTCGGTCTTACCGTAGCCATTTGCGGGCGATGATCAGGACAAATAATGGTCGCCATTATGTGTCCGCCCAAAGCAGGTCTGGTCTGGAGAAGTTTGCCGTCCTGGTCTACGTCTAAGCCGGTACAGTCAGCGGTTAAACCGGTTTTGAGCCGGGCCGCCAATCTGGGCGCCAGTGCCCTTCCAATCATAGTCGCTCCGATAAGAACAATCTCCGGCTTTCTTTCCTCAATTAGATCAACCAAAACCCTGGTGTAAGTATCCCCCTGGTAATCTTTAAGCCCGGGGTCATCAGCCAGGTAAACTCGATCCGCTCCAGCCGAAATCAATTTTCCAATAAGATGATCAAGTCCGCTGCCGAGCAGCACTGCGGAAAGGTCAACCCCCAGTTTTTCAGCCAGGACCCTGCCTTCCCCTAAAAGCTCCAGACTAACCTCCATCAATCTACCTTCTCTCTGTTCAGAGACAACCCAGACCCCTTTGTATCCCTCTGCTTTTACCCCGGCACGCTCCACCTCGATCTTGATGGCCTCAAAAGGACAAATATTTACACATGCCCCGCATAGATTACAGGCGCTTCCAATTACAGCTATATCTTCGAATACCTCAATGGCTCCAGTAGGACAAGCCTGGACACATTCCCGGCAACCAGTACATTCTTCAGCAATAACGTAAATTCCCATTAATACCTCCCATTTTAATTTCGGATTTCGGATTGCGGATTTCGGAATAAACTTTTGTCCTTTGTGTCCCTTATGTCCTTTGTCCACAATCCCCAATCGGTTATACGCTATGAGTCAGCAATCCCTGTTCTTTTAATTTCCCAACTAATTGATTCACTACTTCCTCAAGCTCTCCTTCAAGAATTTCCGAAGTGCCCTCACGGGAAGGGGTAAAGACCTTTATTACCTGGGTGGGAGAACCCGAAAGTCCCACCTGATCAGGGGAAAGACCAAGCTCATTTATACCCCAGACAGGTATCCTGGCCTTTTTGGCCTTCAGGACACCTTTAAGTGAGGCGTGTCTGGGTTCGTTGGCCTCTTTAACCACCGTTAGCAAGGCCGGGAGTTCTAACTCGATTAATTCATATCCATCCTCCAGCATCCTTTCCACCTTGACTTTCCTTGATTCCCCTTCTTCCGGGGTAATCTTACGCACATAGGCCACCTGAGCTACCCCCAGGATTTCCCCCACTTCCGGTCCCACTTGGGCAGTATCACCATCAATAGCCTGCTTGCCGCAGAGGATAAGATCAACGGGCTCCAACTTCCTTATTGCCGCGGCCAGGGTCCGTGAAGTAGCCCAGGTATCTGATCCGGCCAGTGCCCGGTCTGAAAGAAGCACGGCCTCATCCGCCCCCATGCCTAAAGCCTCTCTGAGAGCGGCCTCGGCCTGAGGCGGCCCCATCGTAACCACACATACCTGTCCCCCGTATTTCTCCTTCAACTGAAGCCCGGCCTCAAGGGCGTGTTTATCAAAGGGATTAATAATGCTGGAAACCCCTTCCCTGATAATGGTATTTGTCTCGGGATCAATCTTGACTTCACTGGTGTCCGGCACCTGTTTGATACAAACAATTATCTTCATCTAATGCCTCCCTAACTTTTCGAGTTTCGAGTCTCGGGTTTCGAGTTTGGAAAAGTGGCCTTGTTCATCGTTTCGGCCATTTGGTAGGGTGGGCACTGCCCCACTGCCATTAAGTTAAGCCGAAGCTTCTGAAACACAATAAGTTGGCAAGGTAGGAGTTTAGGCTTTAGCCTTTTATCCTCTTGGTATTGTGCTACAAATGTAACCCTAAAGGGTAAATTCCCTTCACAGGTGACTGCGGGACGGATTACATACTCCCTATATCACCTTACCATAAAGAGTTACCCTTAACTTAATGGCAGTGGGGCACTGCCCACCGATTTCTGCGAACGCCTTTGTTGGTGGGCAATGCCCACCCTACTTTTACTTCCCCTGAGTTCGTGAGTGGCCGAAACGATGAACAAGGCCCAGTTCTCGATACAGATTCCAATATATCTCTAAATCCGGATCAAATAACTTATCAAGACCATTACTTTCAAGAGCATGTTCAATGTATTCTATGGTTGCCTCACTTATGGCTTCTTTTGCCTCTTGAAAATCTTTGCCATGACTTGAAATGCTAAAATCTAAACATCGACTTACTATTACACCATCTTCATGTGTAAAAAGGATATGGAGCGGAGGCAGACCAGGTGAGATGTAACATTTTGCTATCGTTAATCCTTTCATATTTTCCATCCTTATTTAGTTCTCGCCCTGGAGAAATAGCCGCCGGTAAGGGCGTCAAGGTTAGCGGTTAATTCATCTATCCTGAGCCTTATTCTGAATTGTTCCCTGATATCCGGGGGAGGAGAAAGGATAAGATCGGCTTGAAGCCTGCGCCTTTCAAAATAGATCATGGTTACTTCATCCAGAATATCATCCCGAAGCTGCACCATCAGTTTAGACCGGTTGTCGATGGATGTCTGGTCGTTATTATAGATCAGATCGTCCAGATTCCAGCTCAGGGAAGTTCTCCAGGCATTAGGACCGGTGACAATAACCCCATATTTACCTCCATCATCCGAGGAAACCTTAGTGGTGGCCGAACCGTAGATGGTCTTCTCATAACTGAGGCTCACGTCAGGCAGCACTGCTTTAAAGGCGGCTCTCCTGCGCCAGCCTTTTATCTTCTCCGGTTCCACTTCAGCATAGCGGATAGCAGCGGCCTGAACCTCCCGGATAGTTGGTTCGTGAAAAAAGGAGAGCAATAATTGATCAATATCCATCTTTTTGGGAAGGGCAGGCTCGACCGCTTTGGCAGCTCTGTAGACTCGCTGATCACTCACTGCCCAAAGGATCCCGGGGCTTGAGGCCAGGGCAACTATCCTTTCATCAGTAAGACCGGCATACTGGTTCTCCCATCTGCCTTCCTCCGGTAAAAACCGAAAGATACCTCCCTGAGCAGCCGCATATAAATCCCCTGAATCAATAAGCAAGAAATTAACATGGGGATTAGTCAAGCCTGTTCCGGTTAGTGCCTTCCAGGAATCCCCTCCGTCTTTGCTTTCGAAGACACCGTCCCGAGTCCCCAGATAGAGCCGGCTGGAATCCTCAGGGTCAATAATGACTGTGCTGACACCTGAGGTTTCTATTTCCTCAGCGTCCTCTTCTTCTTCTTCGCCCTGGACGTGGCTGACAAAGACCCTCTCCCAGGATGAATCTGCTTGTTTAAACAGGCCATGGTTGGCAGCCAGGTAGATAAAGCTATTGTCACCTGATTTATTAGCCGACAAAAAATTGACCGTAAGTTCATCCGGCAAATCCGGGTCCTTCTGCCAGGTTCTTCCACTGTCCCGGCTCCGAAATAAACCGGTTTTTGTCCCCAGATATATCTTTTGGGAATCCACAGGATCGATACATAAACTGAGGATATCCCCCTGTCCTGCGGATATTTCTTCCCAATCCTGCCCCTCATTTTTGCTTAGATAGAGAGCATTTTCGCCTCCGGCATAGATCCGCTGGGCTGAATAGATGAGGACGGCATTTATTGACCGGCCGGCCAGTTTTACTTCCCAGAGTTTGCCTTCATCGCGGGTGATATAAACACCCCGGGAGGAACCGACACAAATAATACCAGGGTTATCGGGATGAATGGCGACAGCCTTGAGTTCGCCGCTCCTTATCCCTTCTACGGGTTGCCACAACCATTTTTCAGCAGCATGGATCAGAGAGACTTGAACCAGAGAGAGAGGAATAATTATTAGCAGGTAAATTAGGGGCATAGTCCCTCTTGTTTTCTTAATCATCACTTTGTGCCCTCTGATGGTGGCGCTGACAGGGGTTTTGTCTCTATTCGCTGCAGTAGGGTGTCCATTAAGTTATAATAGTCAGGTATCCTTGCGTAAAGGATCTGAGAAACCTCCTCTTTATAGGTATGTGTTGTCATATTCCTGTCATCAGTCATCTCAAGGAATCTTACAGTTTCTTCCTCTATCAACAACCCTGATGAAAATGCCTCTCTAAAACATGATTTAGGAGAGTTGCAAGTTATTCCCTCTTGTTCTTTCAGATACTCCTTTAGAAACTTCCATAGCGCCTCAAAGGTATATTCAAATCGCTGAATGGCAGCATCTCGAACAATAATAGAAAAAGGCTCCTCCAATATCTGTTGCAAGGTAGTCAGTGCCTTAGAGGCATCTTTGTATCGTAATTTCAATCTCTCCAAATCTCTGCCTCCTTGAGAGCTTCTTTTTTAAATTCCTCGCCAACACAGGAGAAATCTACAATATCCACCTTGTAAGGGATATTTAGCTCTTCAACAGATTCCCTTAGAAGGGCTATCTTCTTCCTATCCACTTTCTTTTTGGGAATAACTCCTATATCCACATCTGACAATGCGGTCCCATCCTCTCTGGCCCTTGACCCAAAGAGAATTATTTTAACATCTTCATCCTTCAATAAGCCAAGAACAGATTCTTTTAATTCCCGGATAAACTCATTGTCTCGTAATCTAATACCATTGCCCATCTTTTATATCCGTTGGCCTTGTTCGCCGTTTCGGTCGGCTACTCTAAGAGGCTCACGGTCAATAGTCTGCGAACTGCCTTCTATGGACTATGTGGACTATGTGGACTATGTGGACTGTGGACTCTATGCCGACTCTGGCCCAAACGATGAACAATGCCTTCTCCGCTTTCCTCAACCGTGAACCCTGAACCCGTGAACCCGTGAACCCTGAACCGTGAACCCGTGAACCCTGAACCGTGAACGGTTACTTTATTTCCTCTGCATTCTCTGCGGTGAGCAGCTGCTCTTGCTTTTCCTTTCGCCACGTTTACTTTCGGCTATTTCTACAGATATCTGGCGATTTTTTAGTTTTCTATTCCGGAATGATTTAAGCACTGTCTCAGTATAATCGCTGTCTGTTTCAAAAAAAGAACAATTCTTTAGTATCTCAATCTTCCCGATCTCAATATTTCTTACACCGGTAAAATCGTTAATCATCCCCATCAAGGTAACGGGCCTCAGATTATCGATTTTGCCTAAATTGATGAAAAAGCGTGTGAATCCCGTAACCTGTGGTCTTTTCCTGTCGGATTTTATAGCGTCTCGGGGTACATTTAAATTGGGAGCAGTTTTATAATAATCCAGGAACGTGTTAAACTCTACCGACACAAACTTTTTAATCAATTCGTTGCGGTCCAGCCATTCAAGCTTTTTGTAAATTTCAGGAAGAAAAGAATCAATCTGGGTATCATCCACTTCAACCTTTTCCATTCTATCAACGAGGTGAAAAAGCTGTTTCTCGCAAATCTCTCTTCCTAAAGGAACCGGTAAATGCTCAAACTTCTTATTCAGCTTTTTTTCAATAAGTTGAAGTTTATGCTTCTCCTTTAAATTTGCGATGGCGATGGATGTCCCGGTTCTTCCCGCCCGGCCTGTGCGGCCGCTTCGGTGTGTATAAGTTCCCAATTCATCCGGCAAGTTATAATTTATGATATGGGTCAGGTTCTCCACATCCAATCCGCGCGCGGCTACATCAGTTGCCACAAGCAGTTTAAGATGTTTAATGCGGAATTTGTTCATTACCGTATTCCGCTGAGCCTGGGATAAATCGCCATGCAGGGCATCGGCATTATATCCGTCTTTCAAAAGGCTGTCCGCCACTTCCTGTGTCTCTTTCCGCGTCCGGCAAAAAATAATCCCGTAAATTTCCGGATGATAATCCACAACCCTTTTCAAGGCAAGATACCGGTCTTTAGCATGAACCACATAGCAGATATGATTTACGTTTTCGGCGCCCACGTTGCGTTTCCCCACGGTAATTTCAACCGGGTTATTCATATACCGGTTTGCGATAGTAAACACTTCTTTTGGCATGGTAGCTGAGAAAAGAAGTGTGTTCTTACTCTCAGGTGTTTTACTAAGTATTGCTTCAAGTTCTTCCCTGAATCCCATATTCAGCATCTCGTCCGCTTCATCCAGGACCACGGTATTTATTTTTGTGATATCGACTACTCCTCTGTTTATCATATCCAGCAGTCTTCCCGGGGTGGCCGAAATGATGTGCGCGCCTCTTTTAATTAACTCTATCTGTCTCTCTATGCTTGTTCCGCCAAAGACAGCCGCTATTTTTATATCCTTTTTATATTTAGCGAAACTTGCCAGGTCATCGGCAATCTGAAGGCACAATTCTCTTGTGGGGCTAAGTATTAAGTACTGGGTTTTCTTATGGGACGTATCGGTTCTTTGAATAAGGGGCAGACCGAAAGCCGCTGTTTTTCCCGTACCGGTTTGTGCCAGGCCAATAATATCGTTGCATTTATCCTGGATTAAATATGGAATTACTTTTTCCTGAATCGGCATTGGCCGTTCAAATCCTAAATCCTCTACCGCACGCAAGATCTTTTCCTCTATTCCAAGTTCTTCAAAGGTACTCAATGATGTTCCTCCTGTTACCGGGGTATCTTAAAATATCAATGAGGCACACAAAAGCTAAAGCAAGCTATATTTCGGATTTTAGGCTTTAGCCTTTCATAATGAAATCCTAAAGGATTAACTCCTGAGTGTGGATAGCGTCACTACCTTTAGCTTTTATGAAGGCTATTGTAAAATATCCGTATCTGCTCAGGTTCAAGGGTTCAAGGTTCAAGGTTCAAGGTTCAAGGTTCAAGGTTCAAGGTTCAAGGTTAGAAAGCGATGAAGATTGAATGGTTTGAAGATATTGAGGCTTGGCAACTGCACGCGAATTGACTCCGAAAGTGTACCATACGAAAAGCGTAAGGCGACTAACCGTGAACCTTTGAACCGTGAACCTGACAACTTGAGTTACAAATATACTACCAGAAATTTTATCCTATGTCAACAAAATTCTCGAAAGGTGACTGGCCGAAACGATGAACAAGGCGGCGATGATCATCGTTTCGGCCATTTGGGGTAGGTCGATACTTAGGGAGTCAAAATTGGAGTTTAGGCTTTAGCCTTTCACAACTGAAATCCTAAAGGATTAACTCCAAGAAGCTGCACAGCCTAAAGTTAGTGAGTGGCCGAAACGATGATCAAGGCCCAAAATTTCGACCTGCAGGGTTAGCTTACTTCCACTGCCGACTTCGATTGCCATGCTGCGAAGCAGCAAAGGGATAGAGCCTGGGATTTCAACCCTCAGGGTTATACACATCTCTATTCCCGCAGCAATTTCAGTTGTCCCGCTGGGACTTGAGCACCTTTGAACCTGCCCTAACTTCCCCCCCTTCCCCTAAATGCCACGCAGCAAACTTCTCCTTGACAACGATTATTGTTTATGTTATCCTTATAGTGGTTAAGAAAAAGATTTTGGGGTTGGCTATCCTTTGGAGTTCAGGCTT
>JASEGY010000500.1:0-1117 GCA_030019105.1 bacterium
CTAATGAAATCCTAAAGGATTAACTCCAAAAGTTGAACAGCCTGTCTTGAGTTCGTTTACCCCAAAAACATTATCTTAAAAGCTATCAGGAATTATTTTTATCTGTGCAATCTGGGAGAATCGGTGAAATCTGTGTTCCAAATAAGGAGGTAGAATAATATGCCATCGCAAAAAGTACCTGCTATTGCCGTTATTTTAATCGCCATTGGCTTTCTGGCCCTTTCCGGGCTGCGAAGCATTGGCGCAGGAGATGTGGGAGTTCAATTTTCCAGGATGAGTGGTGTCCTGCCTGAAGAATTGGATGAGGGCTGGCACTGGGTCATACCCGGTCTTGTTCAAATAACCCACTATTCCATCCGTTCTCAGACCTATACTATGTCAGCCACGATAGGGGAAGGGGTAGTCCGTGATGCAGATACACTCTGGGTCCCTACCACCGAGGGATTAAAGGTAGGAATGGACCTCACCGTCCGTTATCGACTCAAGCCGGAAACGGTAGATCAGGTCCACCAGAAGCTTGGCCCGGATTTCGCCGAAAAGATTCTCAGACCTTCTATCAGGGCTACGCTGAGGCTTATTGTTTCTGAATACGGGATAATGGACGTCTATGGGCCCAAGCGAGAGGAGATACAGCAAAAGGCTGAAACCAAATTAAGAGAAAGGCTGGCTAAAGATGGCATAGAGATAGAATCGATTATGCTGCGGGATGTCTTCTTTACTCCCGAATATCAGAAATCGATTGAGAATAAACAGATCGCTCAACAACAGGCCCAGCAGATGGAGTTTGTCCTGGAAAAAGAACAGAAAGAGGCCGAACGGAAGAAGATCGAAGCCGAAGGGGTAAAAAATGCCACTATTATTAAAGCTGAAGGGCAGGCCCATGCCATGGAAGAGATCAATCGAATGCTTTCCAAGAATGAGAATTTGCTTCAGTATATGTATATAGATAAGCTGGCCGATGATGTCGAGGTCTTAATTGTCCCTTCCGGGACAGGCACGCTGATTAATCCTGAGGCACTACTTAAGAGAAGGTAATCCCCGATTTGGGTGTCTGGTGTCTGGGGATTGGTGTCTGGGGATTGGTGTCTGGGGATTACCAGACTACCAGTTACCAGAC
>JASEGY010000500.1:1214-2715 GCA_030019105.1 bacterium
ATCCGAAATTGAGCTGGCTGTCCTGGTTGGGGTAAGGTTGAACTCCCAGGATGAAAGGGGATTGGTGTCTGGGGATTGGTGTCTGGGGATTACCAGACTACCAGTTACCAGACTACTGGAAGAGTAGACTTCTATTAAGATAGGAACAATGATGGTTGGGTGAATGAACAAACAATCCGAAATCCGAAATCCGAAATCCGAAATTGAGCTGGCTGTCCTGGTTGGGGTAAGGTTGAACTCCCAGGATGAAACCAGTTTCAATAACTCCTTAGATGAATTGGTTCAATTGGCTATAACCGCCGGGGCTGAGGTAGTTGGTCAGCTTATCCAGTTAAGAGGATATCCTGATGTAGCTACTTTCATCGGCCAGGGTAAGGCCGAAGAATTGGCCAAATTGGCCGGGGAGAAAGAAGCTGGTTTAATTGTTTTTGACAATGACCTGACGGGAAGTCAAGTCAGGAATTTAGAGCGAATTAGCGGCTGCCGGGTTATTGACCGCACCGAACTCATCCTGGATATATTTGCCCAGCGGGCTCACACGGCTGAGGCTAAACTCCAGGTAGAATTGGCCCAGTTGAGCTATCTTTTGCCCAGGTTAAAGGGTAAGGGCCTTCTTCTCTCCAGATTAGCCGGGGGAATTGGCACCCGCGGGCCTGGAGAAACAAAGCTTGAAATAGACAGGCGTCGCCTGAGAACCAGAATTGCGAGCCTGAAAAGGGCTATCCGGCAGGTAGCCAAACATCGAACCCAGCAGAGGGCCAGAAGGAAACGGGAAGAAATAGTTGCTTCCCTGGTCGGATATACCAATGCCGGTAAATCAACCCTCTTAAATACCCTGACTAAGTCCAGGATAAAGGTCGAAGATAAACTCTTTTCTACCCTGGACCCCACCACTCGCCGGCTTGCCTTGCCTAATGGCCGTCAACTCCTTCTAACCGATACCGTAGGATTTATTCAAAACCTGCCTCACCATCTCGTTTCTGCCTTTTCCGCCACCTTAGAAGAAACCAGGGAAGCCGATTTTTTAATCCACGTGGTTGATGGAAGCAGTCCTTCCTGCGATAAACAGATAGAATCGGTTTATCAGGTTCTCCATGAACTGGGCGTGGAAGACAAACCCATTATGACGGTCATAAACAAGATGGATCTAATAGAAAGACCTGTCCTGCGGCGGCTGTTGTCCGGAGGGGAGCACGTAGCAGGTATATCCGCCCTTAAGGGCGAGGGGATAGATGAACTGCTTGAAGCACTGACCTGTTTCCCAATATTGAAGTCAGCGCGATTGAGATTAAGCCTTCCGATTAAGGCTACTCAGCTCTATGCTTTGATATGTAAACAAGGGCGAATCATCTCCCAGAAATATCAGGGAGAAGAGGTTATTATTGAAGCAGAACTCCCTTTACCAGTAGTTAACAGATTACGGAAATCAGACATATACTGCACACCGTCTTAGCGCGGCCTCTGGCCGCAACCAAACCAATTTTGGATTGCAGATTGCGGA
>JASEGY010000501.1 GCA_030019105.1 bacterium
ACCCAAAACTCCATCACCCCCTTTTTAATCAAGTCCCATTTTGAAAACGGTCTCTCAAAGACTACCTGGAGAAGGTATAATGCAATATGAACCCTTACCTTCATTTGAAAGAAGCCTGAAGAAACTCTCAGAGAATACCAAAGATAAAGTTAAAGAAGCGATCTTTGCCTTAATGGAATTGTTTGAAACAGGAAAAAGAACGCAGGGATTAGGTTTAAGGAATAAGGAAATTAGGAAGAGATCTTTGGGAAATCCGAGTAGATATCCGAATCAGCAGACTGAAATTTTTCTTGACAATTCAGGTAAGACAGGATATACTTTTATCAAATGCGGGAGTAACTCAATTGGTAGAGTGTCGGCCTTCCAAGCCGATTGTCGCGGGTTCGAACCCCGTCTCCCGCTCCAGCCATGGAAACTCAAGCTGCCGGGCTTCAGCAGGCCGCCTTCCGTTCATTAGAATAAACCGGGCCGCCTTTTTGGTCACAACCCCCATTTTGGCAAGGTCTTTCAAGAGAGACAACCTTCCCTGCCTTCGTTCGCTAACTATCCTTTTGGCTGATTTAGGGCCAATCCCGGGCACCCTCAAGAGTTCCTTTAAATCCGCTTTATTGACCTCAACAGGAAAATTCTCCGGATGAGCTAAAGACCAGACCATTTTTGGATCATGTTTTAAAGGTAGATTGCCCTGAGGATCAAAGACAATTTCCGAAAGGGAAAAACCATAGTGCCTGAAGAGGAAATCGACCTGGTAAAGCCTGTGCTCCCGGCTAAGTGGGGTAGGCCAATGATTCTCTAAAGGGGTATCTTCCACAGGCTGAAAGGCAGAAAAATAGGCCCGGTAAAGATCCACCTCCCGGTAAAGCCAATCAGCAGCCGTCAAAATCTCTTGATCAGCCTCACCTGATGCCCCCACCACAAATTGGGTGGTCTGACTTCGACTTCTAATGGTGTCTTTCTGAATAAGCTCCTTAGCCCATTTCATTAGAGTTATGATGTCCCGGGAAAAATCTTTTTGAGGAGCAATTTGTTTGAGCCGGGCCGGTGATGGGGCTTCCAGATTTAACGATATCCTGTCCGCCAATTCAGCCCCCCTTTCCACGTAGCTAAAGGCTGCCCCGGGCAGTACTTTGAGATGAATGTAACCAGGAAAGTGAAACTTTCCCCTGATGATATCCACTGCCTTGATCATTTCTTCCATAGTTTGGTTAACCCCGGAAGAGATAGCCGAGCTTAAAAATAACCCATGCACTAATCCGGCCTGAACTAAATCCATAAACAGCCGGGCTAATTCAACTCCGCTAAGACCAAGTCTGGGGAAATCACGCTGCATCCTGTGGGCACAGTAATAGCAGCCCCGCTGGCAGGCATTGGAAAGCAGTATCTTGAGGATAGGCACAGTTCGTCCGTTGGGTAAGACCGCCGGGTATATCCAGCGATTAAGCGGTGAAGAAGGATCGCGCTTTCTACCACCGGCTATACAGGAAGAGAGACAGACATCGTATTGGGCCGCCTCTCCAAGAAGTTCTATCTTTCGTCGGGTATCCATCAATCCTCATCCCTTTTAAAAGCGGTCGGCTTAGAGCCTATCCCAAAAACTCGGTTTTTGACCCCGCAAAGTCCACTTTTGGAATTCTTAGCGGCGAACAAAAAATCCAGAGAAGCAACATCCATAGGCGATTAGAAATTCGAACTCCATAAAGGCAGAAGCTAAAGAGAAGCCGGAGGAAATAAAGCTAAAAGTAAGTCAGCTAAAACTGAAGCAACCAAGCAGAAATCAACACAGGCCGTAGCAAGCAAAGATATTTTGTTGCAGAGAGGACAAAGCTAAGGAGTAATAATTAGTTTGTAATATTTGGGAGGATAGAGAGTTGCGTAAAACGTCTTCTTTTTTCCCATTCCGGCCAATCATCTACCGTAGCCCAAAAAAGCCCAAAAACTCGGTTTTGCCCCTGAAAAGCCAATTTCTGGAATTCTTGGAGGTTACCCCAAAATCCAGAGAAGTAATGTTTATCGGCACTTAGAAAATCGAGATTTTTCCCAAAGGGGTGTCGAAATCCACGTTCTAATGCTTCCTTTGCCCTATTTTCTGTTGTTTCAATAAATCTTATTTCTTTTCTAAGACTTTCTTCTATTTCTTTTATTCTTTGTTGCAATCTTCCTTGTGGCAGACTATTAGGAACCTCAATTGTCACTTGCATTGTTTTATCCTCTTTTGTGCTTTTAATGGAAGGTGATTAAACATCTCAGGTTACACCGGCGATTATAAAGGAAAGCCGGTAAAGGGGCGCCATGCTGTGCTGAGGCTTTTGATTAATGTTGAATATGTTCTAATCGTTCTACTATCCAGGTCTTAATCAGGGCTGTTCTGGCAACACCGATCCTTCTTGCTTCTTTATCTATCCTTTCTAAAAAAAATGCTGGAAAATCAATGTTAATCCTCTGGGTTTGCCTATTTACTTTTGCTTTCTTTGTGTCAAGAAAATCCCCCATATCTTCCCCCTCATCAAATCTTCTGTCAAATTCCTCAGATGTTATCTTCTCCAATTTTTTCATGGTAGATGCTCCTTTCGTTCTTTCTACTCCTTCTACAAGAGATTATTCTTATCTTTTCTCCTCTGATTGTAAAAATACAGGAATATAAGTCTGATTTTATCTTACCAATAATCTTAGCGCGGCCTCTGGCCGCAACCAAACCAATTTTGGATTGCAGATTG
>JASEGY010000502.1 GCA_030019105.1 bacterium
CATAGCCTATCTTGAATTCGCTTACCCCAAAATATTTATCTTAAGAGCTATAGCAATTGGAAATTAGAAATTGGAAAGTAGGAATGTCCAATTTCTAATTTCAAGCCGTGAACGGCTACCTCATTTTTTAGGGAATATGGTTGCCTTAACATTCCCTATAATTTTAACCCCTTCTTCCTCAGTATAGTAGATGATCTGCTCTCCCTGGAACTGATTTCCTTCTTCAATTTGAATTAATTGGGGATTGTCTTCCAGGATAATCTTTTTTTCTTCCTGGTAATAGGTAGCCAGACCGCAGGAAGCAGAAAGGTTTTCGCCCTTAATTTCCACTTCACCTGTGGCCACGGCACGTTTTTCTTTCAAATAGCGTTCCATTTTAGTCGCCGTAACAGTAATTGTATCGGGTTTTACTTCTAATTTAACCTTTCCCCCTTTGTCTGCGGTAATGAGGGTATATTCTGCTGCTTGAAGATATTCCAGGTATCCCCCTGTAATTATTGTTCCTTCATTGGGGTCAACAAGCTTTACTTTACCCCGGCCAATTATTTTTTCCAGGTTCTCTAACTCCCCATAACCTTCAACCAGATCAGCATTAATAATAGTATCTTTATAGGTAATCTTTACCTCTCCTTTTAGAAAAACGGTTTGTTCCCGCTTATTCCAAAGGGCTTCTTTAGCCTTAATAGTTAGAGGAGCCTTTTGTTTCTCTACCTGGACATCCTCCTCAATTTTAAGTTTCTCACCTTGTTGGTCGACCGTTACCCCCTGTCCGGTCACAGTAAATTCTTCTTTGGTAAATATGAAGGTATCCGGAGTACTGAGTATTTTTTCTTTGGCCTTCCAGTTGAGACTTTGGGTATGAAGTGTTCCTCCCTCGGCATCAGTCACCACTACCTGACCGAAAGCCGAGATGTCCCGGATAATGGTATCTAATATACCATGTTTAGCCTTCATAGTCAAGGTAATAGTGTCTCCTTGCTCTGAAAAGAACTCGGTGTTAATTCCTTCCATCCGGGTCTGATTTTCATACACTTGAGCCTGAGCGGCCTCCATCTTCCATCTCTTTATTCCTTTTATTGTTTCGATCAGGCGAAACTTCGTGATCTCCATTTTTGGAGAGGCAGTCTCGAAAGCCGGCGGAGTCGAAAGGGGGGGGGAACTTCTGAAACCTCTAATAACTGTAACTGCGCCAATTCCCAGACTAATTAAAAAAACAACTAAAAGTAATTTCCGCATCAATTAAATATAGCTTATCGCAGCGATAAAGTCAATCATTTTTTCACGCCTGGCTCGTCTGCCTGAAGTGAACTGAGGAGGGCTGAGGGGACGTATACTCAACGCGGGCATAATCTGCGATTTTTGGGCGATGATCATCAGTTCGGCCATTTTGGTAGGTTGGGTTGAGGAACGAAACCCAACAATCCCCGGTGGTGTTGGGTTTCGCTACGCTCAACCCATAGGCATCAACTTAAGCTGAAACTTCTACTACACAACAAGTTGTGGAAACAGGAGTTTAGGCTTTAGCCTTTCATCCTGCTGGTATTGGCCATAAATGAAACCCTAAAGGGTAAATTCCCTTCCCAGGTGACTGTCGGGTAAATTTTGTACTTTGCGCATCTACTTGGCCGATAAAGAGTTATGCTTAAGTTGATGCGCATGGGTTTCGCTACGCTCAACCCAACCTACAAGTCTACAAGTCGTGTGTGGCCGAAACGATGATCACGGCCAAAAACGCAATTTATGGCCGTGTCAAGTATAGCTTCTAAAGTAGGCTTGTCTGGGGTGGATATGTGCCATCTACCAAAGTTGCTATTCAGGCAATTTGAAACGACGCCCATTTTTCTTCTTGGAGGAAGAATATAACATTTTTGACATTAAAGCAAGACAGGTGGGGGAATATGGTGACCCTAAGGGTGGGGGAATTGAAATGACCCTATTTGTAACTGGACAGCAGTAAGTTCTCAGCTTTTCCCAGAATGAATACTCTGTAAGTTGTTGAAACTAAAGCCTTTTCTCTACGCGATTGCGTCTGAACTGCGAAAAACTTAAGTGTCGAAAAATCAAGCACTTATGGAGAACTTGCTACTGACCAGTTTGTAAAAAAGTGGGGGAATTAAAATGGCCCTGGGTGGTGGAATTGTGATGACCCCGGGGTGGGGAATTGTGGTGGCCCTAATCCCATAAGAGGGGGAAATTGTCGTGGCCCTCGACATTAAAGTGCCGACTATTCCATAATCAAGGACTCAGCGACCAACTGCCAGATATATTTAACCTCAATATCGAGATTGTACTCCTTTTTCAGGTTTCTCAGTATCTGGTCACGGCAGTTAGAGCAGCCCGTAACCACGACCTCAGCCCCGGAGTTTTTTATCGATTCAGCCTTTTTGGCGCCGGCGTAAGCACGTTCCTCTTTATACGGTCCAGGCCACATCCCACCGCCGGCACCACAACAGAATGAATTGGGTCCTGTCGGGTACATCTCCACAATGTTATCCGTACATTGGGCAAGTATCCACCGTGGTTCATCATACTTGCCCTGGCCAAAGAGCCGCTCTACTTCACGGCCGTGCTTGCAGGAATCATGCCAGGTATGTAGTTTTGTGTTTTTGCTTTTATCTACCTTAATGCGGCCTTCTTTCAGGAATTCTATGAGAATATCTTAGCGCGGCCTCTGGCCGCAACCAAACCAATTTTGGATTGCAGATTGCG
>JASEGY010000503.1 GCA_030019105.1 bacterium
TCGACCACTACAAAATTGCGCACAGATAGATTTTCTCTCCGACAGACTGCTCGGGCCGTTTCCGTAATTTCCGGCATACTCCAACCACTCAAAAACCCGGCTAAAACCGCCAGTAAGGGGAAGACAGTCTCAGCCAGGCCAGGATTCCATCCTAACCTGGAAAGACCTATTAATATCAAGGAGAGGAGGATAAGAGATGCTCCCAACATTAGTTGAGCCAACTTTTGATTGCGCACCCACTTCGTGGGTACCCGGGATTGCGGATTTCGGATTGCAGATTGCGGATTTCGGGAGATAGACCCTGTGGTACTCATTAATCCAGTTGAGGTAACTTGTGGTTCGTGGTTCGTGTCTCTTAATTCACTTGAAGGCGCTGGGACGCCCTCTTCGATTTCGCTGTCTTCTTCCAGACTCGAGTCTTCACCCCTTGCTTCGGAACTCGGAACTCGAAACTTAAAACTTTTCATTCCCAACCAGGTTCCGATTAGAAAGCCGGCTACAATGACCCCTAACCGGTGGTAGATATGCCCGTACAAGGCCTGAAAGCCTAAAATCAAGATCATCCCGGCCGCCCAACCACCAAAGCCTGCAATAAGCCCTGCCAGGCCGGCTCGGCCCATAGACCTGCCCGGCCCGCCAGGCCGGCTCGGCCCTTCTCCTTTCTTCCGAAACCAAAGGATAAGTCCAGGATAAAGGAGGATAAGCAATAGGGCAAGTATCACTCCTTTGTCTGCTTTGAAACCAGGAAAGGCAGGGAAAAGATCCCGGTTAATCTTTTGGGTTGAGTCAGGCTGAAGAGGATAGAGTTGAATTTGAGCGATGTCCAGGCCGGCCTCTTTTGTCCTGGCTTCAAGTTCCATAGTAGACAATAGGCTGCCTTTCATTGAGCATAGAAAACCCTCTGCCCCTTCTTTTTGCTGGACAAAAAAGGCTTGCGGAAAGACATCTCCCAGAGTAGCCCCCAGCAGATTGCGGATTTCGGATTGCGGATTTTGGTTTGCAGTTTGCGGTTGGGGAATGGTTAGGAAGAAGAGGCCGTCTTCCTCCAGTATCCCGGACAGTGAGGCAAAGAATTCCTTAGTGTAAAACCGGTTAAACCGCAGGGTAGAAGGATAAGGCGCAGTAAGAATGACTACATCGTACTTGCCCTGAGAGGTCTTAACAAGTCTCCGATTATCTTCTTCCCGCAATCCGCAATCCGCAATCCCGGGTACCCACGAAGTGGGTGCGCAATCGATAAATCTCCGCCCCTCTTCTTCCTTTAAACTAACCCTCGGATCAAAGAAGGCGTCCCTTTTTTCCTGCGGGCTGTATTCCAATAATATATCCGTCATCAGGGGATCAAGGCCGACATAATCAAGACTCTCCACCGGATAAGCCAGAATCTCTCCCAGTCCCTGGCCGCCAATCAGACACACCCTTTTGGATTGCGGATTGCGGAATGCGGAATGCGGACTTTCAGATTGCGGATTGCGGATTGCGGATTGCGGAGGGGTAATTTCGAGTTCGGGGCGCCCGTTGCCAGGCCGGCTCGGTCTTGCGGGTCGTCGAGTTTCGGGTTCCAGGCTCAAAGCTTTCAATCCGAAATCCGAAATCCGAAATCCGAAATCCGAAATTAAAAGGGGGTCTTCGCCTATGGTCAGGACTTTCTGGCCGCTTAAATGGAGCTTGTTTCGGCCTTCAACAGAAGTTACCGCTAAATGGCCGTAGGAAGAATTACGAGAATCGATAATATTCTCCTCACCCCACTGCCAGTATCCGGAGAGAATCTGAATTTTATCCGGTGCGTTACTGAGCAATAGATAAACAGAGAGCAGGGTGAGAAAAAGAACGGCGATTGACAAGAAACTAAATCTATGTTTATAGTAGACGCTGTGACCGGTACGAGAGGTTTGTCTATGATCTATTTTAGGGAAAAGGAAACGATGGTAGGCAAAGGGAGCCTGGGGGTACTGAGCTTCAAAGGTCATTCTTCTATGCAGCTTTTCCCTTAACGAGACCAAAGTCTCGCCGGGCTGGTAGGTTCTGGCAGGAGCTTGAGCTTCAGCCTGCGGGGGAAGGAGAAGGTGGGACAAAAGCGGGAAGGTAGAGATCATGCATAAGGTTCCCAGGGGAATAATTATCCGGAAGGGATGAAGATAGTGGCCGGCAGGTTCAAAAAGGACAGCGCCTATTATAATTCCCCAAAGGATTCCTCTTCTATCCGGGAAACGAAAGGCAAGGCCTAATTGAAGTCCCTGCAAGAGAGATAAGGGGGCGGTAATAACCAGGGCGATATGGAGGATAGAACTTATATCCGGGAAGGCCACCAGGTGCCTGGCCAGTCTGGCGGCCATCACAGTAGCCGGCATGAGGAGGCTTAAGAAGACTTGAGATACAATAAGGACGCGATAAGCTCCTTTTTCTCCCCTCCCCAGTCTTGAAAGCCCAAGACTGCCTACCGCCATCCAGCACAAAGACATCCCCAGAACCATCCCCAGGGATGTTTCCACCCCCTGGAAGGCAATCAATAATTCTTTGACCAGAATAAGCTGGCTTAAGGGGATAGCTGCCCCAACCAGACTGAAGGTAAATGTTTCTTTCGACATACTGTATTGGCATCAGGATGAGTATACTCAGCGCGGCCATAAATAGTGATTTTGTAACCAGGTTGTAAGTTGTAGGTTGTAAGTTGTGTAGGTTGTAGACGTAACCTACAACC
>JASEGY010000504.1 GCA_030019105.1 bacterium
GCAATCTGCAATCCAAAATTGGTTTGGTTGCGGCCAGAGGCCGCGCTAAGGCATAGTCGTCAAATACTTTCTCTCGACTCAGAACTGGCATGTCCTCTGACAGACTCTGCGCAATTATCAATCTGTCGAATGGGTCCTTGTGATAAAAGGATAATGTCCGCAACACATCTAAGTGGTCGGGGACAATATGCAACAATTTTATCGAGTTGCCGGAAACTTGTTCAGTAACCAGCTTCGTGAAAGGTAAGGGTAGCTTTAGCTTGCCAAGACTGTTCTTGATAGACATTTCCCATAGACTGGCTACGCTTAAGAAGCGTTCGTTGGTCAACTCCTCGATGAGCTGACGGGCATAGCGGCTTAACTTCGGATTACCATCGATAAACCAGAGAAACGTGTGCGTATCCAGTAAAAGTCTCATGGCATGTAGTCCTTAAAGTCTTCCAGAGGTTCGTCGAAGTCGTCGGAAATTTCAACCAGTCCCTTAGCGCTTCCGAACTTTGGAGACGGTTTGGTTTGACTGATGGGTATAATCTTAAAGGTTATGCCGTCACCTCGTGTTATCAGAACTTCCTCACCGTATGCAGCTTCGTCAATCAGTTCGGCGAGCCGCACTTTAGCTTCTTTTAATTTTACTGCGTGCATGGTTATACCCTCCTTAAGAGATTAAATAGGAAATAGGAAATAGGAAATAGGAAATAGGAAATAGGAAATGGGAAATGGGGAGTACGGGTAGTACCTTGATTCACTTCCTATTTCCCATTTCTCACTTCCCATTTCTAAAGACCGGCAGCGTAAAGCTAAAAGCAGAGCCTTTGTCCACTTCGCTTTCGACCCATATTTCCCCGCCATGCGCCTCAACGATACCTTTGACAATAGCCAACCCCAGCCCGGCCCCGCCGCGTTTCTTTACCAGCGGGTGGTCACCATGATAAAAGCGATCGAAGATATGCGGGATTTCCTGTGAGGAGATGCCAATGCCTGTGTCCTTGACCGCAAAACGCACAAATCCCTCCGACGGCCTGGCCTCAATGGATATTATTCCCTGGCCGGGCGTGTATTTGACCGCATTTCCTATTAAGTTTTCAAATACCCGAAGTATCCGGTCATGGTCTCCCTGGATAGATGGCAGAGGCTCATCTGCTAAAACCTGCAACTGGTGGCCAAAGGAATGAACCATCTCTTCTACCAGTCTGATGACCTCATCTATCAATTTCGCCGGCTCAAGTCTCTCCATCCGGAATTCCAGTTTTTTGGCTTCGATCCTGGCAAGGTCCAGCAGGACACCTATCAGGCTTACCAAACGGTCGATGTTTTGGTTGGCAATTTCCAGCTTGTCTCTTTGCTGCTCGTTGATCGGACCCAAATCACCATCTTTTATCAGCTCTACGTAAGCCTTAATGGCGGTCAGCGGCGTTCTTAATTCGTGGGAGGCCGTGGAAACAAACATGGATTTCAGTTGATCTAATTCGTGCAGTTCTTCATTTGCCTTTTCAAGCCGCGTCATGGAGTCCTTCAGGTTAAGCCGCATCAGATCAAGGGTCTTTGCCAGACTGCCAATTTCATCATTTCCTGATCTCGGAACTTGCTTATCCAGATTACCCAAACCGATTGTGGTCGCACTCGCCTCAAGCTCCGACAATGGTTTTGTAAATCTCCCGGCCACTATGTAACTGATGATAGAAACAAGGAAGACCGTGGCTATAAGAAAAATCAAGTTAAGTAGTTGCTGGCGCTTGCCAAAGGCCGTTATTTCACTCATGGGTTGGGCGACTATTAAATATAATCCCTCAATTTCCAAAGGGAGATAGGCCTTCTTCATTAGAATTTTATTGTTCTCGTCTCTCTCTGTTATTGTTCCACTCTGCCCGGCTAAAACATTCTTAGTTGATTCCAGACCTTTAACATTCAGTCCTATCTTAGTTCTGTCTTTATGAGCAACAATAATGCCATCTTTATCTGCTAAATAAGTATAACCGTTTTCACCAATTGGCCTTTCAAGTATTTTTCTAAAAAATTTGTTTACACAAATATGCAGGCTTCCAACCCCTTGTTTACGACCTACACCATTATAATACAGGCGGCTGATTGACACTTGCGGTCTTTTGCGCTCTTTGGAAAGATGGAGGGGGGAGATATAAGTTTTCCCCTTTCCCAGGCTTAAGGTATTTTGAAACCAGGCCTCTTTTGAGAAATCAAAATGGTGGTAATCTATTTTTTGATCAATTATATCAATGGCGGATATTCCGTCTAATTTAATGAGTCTAATGGCCGCATATTCGCCTTTTTCCTCGGCTGTTCTTAAAAAATCTGTCTCTATTTTAAATCTGACCTCTTCCGCATAATCCGACAATCCAAGGGCGGAATACACAAAATAATAATCCATAACCATTCTATTGATAAGGAGGATGCTTAGATCGCCTTTACTTCTCTGGACATAGTACCGGATCTCATTACTGATCTCCTTAGCTTGAGAAAGAAGCATCAAGCTCGCTTTTTCCTTTAAGAAGGCCATGGAGTAAAGGTAAAAAGCGATATTTAATATTAGGAGGGAAGTAATTAAAGGGACTAAGATATAAAGCAGTAATTTTCGGGCAATCTTCATTTTAATCTATTCTGGTGTCTGGTATACTCAGCACGGTCATAAATAGTGATTTTGAATAGGTTGTAAGTTGTAGG
>JASEGY010000505.1 GCA_030019105.1 bacterium
CTTTAAGAAACCTGGTTTCTGGTCACGCGGGAGAGGTTTTGGGATAGGCTCTTAGTAGAAGCAAATTTTCCTGCCGTCCTCATTTAGTTCTCCTTTCTGCTGGGTTATTGAATCCTCCATTACATAACTCGGCAAAAAGGAGCTCTTTCCTTAGCTCTTTTTATCATAACTCCTATCTATAAAAAAAGTTGTATTATGATACAAAGTAGCCACACCCATTAAATTTGAGAGGATACGTAACTGCTCAGGTGTTTAGGCTGAAGGCTTTTAGGGGGCAGCCTACAGTCTTCAGTCTAAACACCTAAGTAGTTACGACACCTGAACGCTTACCTTTAACTTAAACTCTGTAGTCAAAGCCAGTATAATCTTTCGGAGGTTCAAACCCGGCTCCAGCCAGGTAATTTGCTCCAGGCTGAGCAGCCAGTTGAGCCTGCTCTATCTCTTCCAAGGGCGTTGCCTCTTCTTCCTCTTCTTCTTCCATCTCTGGCAGAACGAGATTCTCTTTAACAATTTCCCCTTCTAAGGCAGCTATCTCTTTCTCGTAGAGTTCATCGATTCCCTCATGAACCAGCTCTTGAATCCGATCAATCCGCTTACCGGTAAAATCGTCGAGGGTACCAAGTGCCTGAAGTTCATCCCTGGCCTGCCGAATACCTTCATCCACAGCGCCTTTCATCATCTCAACGAAATCATTAAGCTGCTCGCTTCCTTCACCATATTTTTCCTTGTAAAGCTCATACATATCCCTGATGAAGCTGTTGATCGTATCAGCCACTTCTAAAACCGTGCGGCCATCTGCCCCTTTAGAATTATCTATATCCTCTATTTCTCCACCCGCGACCTCTTCAACAGGCTCTTCTTCTTCAGTCGGCTGAAGTTCCTTAAGTCCAACGATCCCCTCTTCTTCTTCGATATCCCGACCAAGTAGAATATCGACCACCCGCTGCTTCAACGCCTCAGCCATACCCCTGAGGTCTAATCCCTTTCCTTCCTCTTCTTCCTCGGCTGCTTCGGCTGGAGTGGGTCTGACAACAGAGACATCTTCTCCTTCTCCCTCTGCCGGAGCACGCAGGGCTTCAGCCTCTTCTTCAGGCTCAATAGTAAAGCCATTCTCTTCAAGTGTAACTAAGGTATCATCGTTTTCACCTTCACCCCGAATGTGAATCCGGTTACCAGTATGTGCCTTATAGGTGACAATATCTTCACCCTGCTCTAATAGCTGATTAACCCGCTCTACTTCCTCCCCGACCAGTTGATGAAGAATCCCATTCTCATCCATGCTGAAGAAGGTCTTCTCACCGGTATCAAGATTTTCAATGCCAACCACATCTTCCTCATCAAAGCTGTCCACATAAAAGTCATCCGGCCCTCCTGCCGAGGCGCCGCCAATGACAATATTCAAGACATCACCCTCGTGAAGCTTGTAGGTCATTACATTTTCGCCTTCCGTTACCGGCTCATCCATCATATGTAGTCCACCAGCTTCGTCTATCTGGAAGGAGGCAATTTCACCGGTATCCAGATTTTCTACCGTAATAATATCATCTGGCTTCACATTGTCAGCCACATAAGTTCGATGACCTTCTTCGGCTTCAACAATATGATCGCTTTTCTCGATCGTAAAGCCATCTCTCACTGGCGGCAAGCGGCCTGGGCCTTTTTCCTCCGCCTCCTGGGCCTGAACAGGGGCTTCCGCCAGTTCAGCCTGCTGGAGACCCTTGGCTGCATCAGTATATTTCTGATAATCAAAATGAAACTCTGACCTATATAGTCCAAATTCAAGTTCTTGCGCCAGAAGATTCCCTTCTTCATCTTTCAGGTCACTCTGGCGAAGGAAAAGTTCTGTCGCAGAATGGGCATGCTTTAATCTTTCGGCCAGGAGATTCCCTTCTTTATCCTGGCCAATCCCCAGACCTGGAAGAAATCCAGGAATCCCGTGTTCCAACTGATTTTCAAGTCCGTTTAACATTTTTGACCCCCTCCCTTTTTTTAAAAAAGAAAAAGGCTTATCGCTCAAGGACATTCCTTGATAGCGATAAGCCTTTTGAAGTCAATATTTATATTTCCTAATCTTAACGCTTACCGCCCTCCGTGGTAGCACACCTGCCGGTTCGTCCTTGAACCCTTTTCCCCTCATCCAACTAATACTTTAATCGGCACAACCCTAAAGTTTTATTAAGGTCATTTAAGCCGATTTATGGTAATTAGCAGCATTCAGGCTGCGCCTTCTTTCTTTTTCAGTCAGTTTAGCCCTATTTCCTCTGAAATCAAGCTGCCTGATCGAAACCAACATTCTGATAAGAATCTGATAAGAATCTGATAAGAAGACGTTTTACGTATCTGATAAGAAGACGTTTTACGTAGATGTAAATGTGACGGTCATCTGCAAATTAATTATTTCTTTGACCGTCTTCTTCTTGCAAGATAAGGCATGCAATATTAATAACACGGTTTCTAAATATTGCCCTGTTTTTCTGTAATTTATTTACAATCTCTTGCTATAACACCGACTGCGTAAACCGTCTTCTTAGCTTTCAAAAGACAATCTGCCTGTGAGGGACTTCTTCCAGCACCTCTTCTCTAAGATGCTCGCCTAACTGGATTATCCGTTTTTGGTGACAGGAAGGACAGAAATAGCGACATTTGCAGGAGTGGGCCAGGAGAAATT
>JASEGY010000506.1 GCA_030019105.1 bacterium
CCGCAATCGTAACATTCTCGCGGACAACGCAAATGTTGCGGGGTAATAGTATATCTCCTGAAAGACAGATGGCGCTATGCAAAGAGACTTCCCTTTAAAGAGTTGAAACAAAAGATCGAATCTCTCTATTTTGGCAAAGGTAGAGAGAATATCCGTATCAATTAGCACCATTATCTATTCCTTACTCTAATTCTTCAATCTGTTTATCAAGTTCTTTTTTGGTAAAGGATGGAGTAGCTATAAAAATACCTCTGTTGATTAAAATGTCTTTAAACCTCCAAATAGTCAACCCTGCTATCTCTGCTGCTCTACTTAAAGTAATTTCACCTTCCTTATAGAGTCCTATGGCTGCTTCAAGTCTCAGTTCCGGTTTGACGGCAAAGAAGGTGCTTAATGCCTCCTTTATTACCTCTTCTTTATTCTTAAAATAACCCGCATGTATCACTGCTTGCAACTCCATCTCAGCAAGTGATAAGCTCTTTAGTTGTGCCATCCTTAAAACCTCCTATCCAAGTTTTCTCATTAATCACAATCCCTGCCCTGGCCCTCTCAGGACTTAGCCCTAAAAATAAAAATATAGCGACTACCAATAATGGATATAAAAAGCCCACTCCTTTTTTCATACACCCTCCTGGTTTATCTTTCTCCAAGATTCGCTCTTCCTGGTCCATTTGCTCTGTGAGATTTGATTATTGCCGGGTTAAAAAGAAAGAAACTAACCCTGTAACTACTCAGGTTGTTTAGACTGTAGGCTGAAGGCTGTTAGTTCTTGCGCATTGATCGAGTCAGGGTACCCAACCTTCTCGGTTTCCACCATTTGATCACGCATGATTCCTTCCTACAGTCTAAATGCCTACAGCCTATCTACCTGCTGAGCAGTTACCTAACCCTTTTATTCTACAAAACACTGATTGTTCTTGAAATCAAAACAAACTTTAAATTCCTCCAATAAATTCTTAAAACCTATAATCAAGGGAACTAAGTTTCTCGACAGTTAAAAGTTCTCCGTAAGCCATTGGTACTGTTGACTTTTACAGAACTGCCCGTCGTTGAAGGTAAGTGGCCTATTTTAAATAGGTTAGCCTCGAAGACACACGAGAACTTTTAACTCTCGAGTAAGTTTGTATAAGCAAGATAACTCAAAATCTCTAATTCGTCAGATTGATTGCCATCTTCATCAAGTAGAATACATCTAACCTTCCCAACTGATGCCGGAAGAGCACATTCTTCTTTTGGATTAACACCTTTTATTTTATGTTTCGCCAGCTTTTTCACCTCTATCCTGGTCCAGACATCTAAAGGGATAACGGAAATTGGAGCGCCTGTATCTATAATTGCATTCATAGATTTACTCCACCCAGTAATGGTTTTGAATTTGATGGAGGAAAATAATCTAATAAATGTCCCCATATCCGGAATTTTTTCTTCTAATGCTGGATAAGGAACTTGCTCAAACCAGAGTTTAATAGACATGGGCGCCACACTCAACAAATACGACTGGGATTATCTCCTTTGCTTTCCCAGTTTTTTGTTCTGCTTCCTCTTCTATTTTCTTAATACTCTCCCCTACCGCAACCACTTTCTTATTTACTATTGCTACCCATTTATCCGGATACTTTCTAACTAATTCCGGATAATGTTTTCTACTCCATTTTAAATCATCCCAAAACTCTTTAGGTTCAATTTCTACCATCTTCACACCTCCATTCAAGAAATGCTTTATCCCTTCTCCGGCTAAACAGGATCATTAATCACAATCCCTGCCCTGGCCCTCTCAACCAATAATTGTCTCTTTCATTTCTTTCAGCACGCCTCTTATCTCAGGTTCTTCACAAGGGATATGATCCCCTGGTCTATCGGGTGGATGATAGTGCCAGAATCTATAATTATCATACCCCATTACCCTGTCAGCCCTGGAAATGAGAGCATAACTCTTTTTCCCGGTCAAGGCATTAAAGTAAATTTCGATAAATGTCTCCTCATCAATTTCTATTCTTGCCTTAAGGACTGTGTCTCGTCTTTCTTGAATTTCAACCCTTGATTCGGGGAAATGCTCCTGAATCGCTTTCAGGAAAAGGCGTTTGAATTCATAAGTCCTCATTTGAACAGCCCCTTAACCGTCCTCAACTGATCCAACCAATGCTTCTTCTCGACAAGCAGATCTTCCCACTCCATTAGTTCCTTCTCCAGGGGATAAGAAAATTCATCACCTAATTTCCCCTTTTTGACTTCCTCTTTGAATTGATCATACCCCAGCCCGTATCTAATTTCAAACCCCAATATCTCTCTTTCACACTCTTCCAGGTATCTTTCGAGTCCACTCCCAAGTAAATGGGCTATCTTTTGGTTGAAATTATCACCTTCAAATTTTTCTATGATCGGCTGTATCTGCGGATCAAGTTCAACTACCGGCATCATCGATCACCTCCTATTTAATTTCACGACATCAGTGGCGTCAGCTATAGCTTTCTCAGGGCTTAACCCTAAAAATATCGCGACTACCAATAATGGATAAAAAGACAACCCCTTTTTCCATATATTTACTCCCTCCTGGTTTATCTTTCTCCAAGATTCGATACTCCTCTCTGCTAACCTCTTTTTAAATTTCAAAGTATACTATTACCCCGCAACATTTGCGTTGTCCGCGAGAATGTTACGATTGCGG
>JASEGY010000507.1 GCA_030019105.1 bacterium
GCCTGAACTCCAAAGGATAGCCAACCCCAAAATCTTTTTCTTAAACACTATATATAATGAGCGGTCGACGTCTTGGGCTGAATGAATAATAAAGATGAGGCCTCATCGGTAATATCTACAAAATTAGGGTCAAACGAAGCGCCGTTAGTTTCAAAATAATCCGTGGTCTTGGAATATTCTTTCAGGATAGAGGTCTTTCCTTCTGACAGGGTGTCCTCTTTTAAAAGAGCATTATTAGTCTCAAGCAAGTTATCTTGCTCAATCCCGGCAAGTCCTTCCTGTTTAAGCAGAGGATCATTGCCTGATGTCTTTTGACCTCCTTCTTTAGCTCCTGGTTTAGCCAAAATTTCTTCTAATATCTTTCTTATATCTGGAGATTTTTTCTTTGATTTTACCCACTTCCCGCGAACTTCTTCTTCTTCCTTTCCGTCTTCTTTAGCCTTGTATTCATCAACTTTCTTTATAGATTCCATCAGAGCATCTATTCCCTTTGTATCAACATAATCGCAGGGATATCTTTCTTCTTCCTTTAGCACATCTTTTAAACCTATCTCCATCGGATCAACCGGGCCCAGATTTATCATTATCATTATTTCACCCTTGGTTAAATCTTTCACGGCTTTCCCTCTATAAGCTGCCTCCATTTCAAGAGCAATTACAAAATCCAGCGGATAAATGATACTACCATCCGCGAAAGTTATCATTGCCAATTTCTCTTCTTCTGTGCTTGCTCCTTTAAAAAGGGTTTCATGGGCATCTCGAGAGTTAAAAGTTCTCGTGTGTCTTCGATGCTAACCCATTTAAAATAGGCTACTTACCTTCAACGACGGGCAGTTCTGCAAAAGTCAACAGTACCAATGGCTTACGGAGAACTTTTAACTGTCGAGGAAAGTTCTAAAATGTCAGGAAGAGGAGTCTTTACTTCCTCTTTAGGATCAGGGGTTAATTTTTCTTGCTCCAGCGGCTTTTCAGGTTTGAAAACATTTGCCGGGCTGCCTAAAGATGGTGTGCTTAATTCTACTTCCATTGGTTAGCCCTCCCCTTTCTATAGACTTCATGAAAAAGATTTTGGGGTAATAGGTTGTAAGTTGTAGGTTGTAAGTTGGGTAGAATGCTCACGGCGTGTTGCTTAACCTACAACTTACAACCTACAACTAAAAGGCAACCCCAAAATCTTTTTCTTAACCACTATAAATCTAATCACTGAACAGCATCTATCAAAGTTGCTGAAGTGCTGGTCTGAATATTAGTTTCAAAATAGCTCGTTGTCTTTGAATATGTTTTCAGGACAGTTTTTACTTTTTCAGATATTGCCGGATTATTATCAGGCTCAGGAGCATTTTGGGACATTCCCTGGAAGGTATCCGGGGTATGTCCGGATAATGCCGGTTGACCATTATTCTGCTTTTTTTGCTGATTTGTGGCGACCTGGGAAGAATCTGTCGATTCGTTGTTTAGTTGAGGATCTTCAATAAATTCATTCCTATCTTTAAAGACTTCTCCAGACACCTCTCCCTGTTCTACTGTTTCTTGAGCTTCTCCTTCAGGTTGTGCCGCAGGTGAGATTTTATTTAACAGCTTTTGGAGCTTAGCTTTAATTTTTTCTTTAAGCGCCTTCAAATTCTCCTCTTGAGCTTTTTTTACTTTCGCTGTCGCCTTCTCAATTTTTTCGGCCATTTCCTCGGCCATTTCTCCGACTTTTTCACCGAATTCAGCCATCTTTTCGGCTGCTACGAACTCGGCAAGTTCCGGCAATTCCTCTAATTCAGCAGCCAGCACACCTTCGTTTACCATCACCATTATCTCATCTTTAGTTAACTCTTTTACGTCCGGCTTGGTTCTATAAATGGCCTCGGCTCTAAGCCCAATTACAAACGTCTTGGGATCAATTAGACCTTCTTCGTCAGCTATCATATTCCATTTTTCTTCTTCGGTAGTTGCTCCCTTAAAGATAGTTCTATGGGCATTAAGATACATTTCTCTTTCTGCTCCCGTAAGATATATATCTGCTCCCCTCATGAGGTAATTCATTACTTTTAGTTCTTTCCCTCTGGTAAGCTCATCGACAACCGAAAGCAGATCTTCCCGGCTAAGTTCAAAGGTATCTTTCAACCCCATTTCTTTTGTCTTTTCTGCCCACGCCTTCGCCAGATCTTCCGTCCTGATACCAGCCATTCCTACCTCTACATCTGTTGCTCTCCAGATACTATATTCATCCATGCCTTCTACAGCCAGCCGCAGGACTGCTGAGGATAGCACATCAGCAGTAGCCTCATCAAAACCAGCAAATATCTCCAATAATGAATCTTCTACACTCATAGCTGCTGAAATAAGGTCTATTTTCTCTGAACTCATAATTGTATCAGACCGGGCGCTATTTAATATAAGGCTGTACAAAGTAGGCTCTTGCTCAGTTGTTGTTGAAAGTGTAAAAGTATCCGCAGGGATATTAGAAGGTTCTTCCGAATTTGGCTTTTCTTGATTGGGCAGCAATTCAGACGTGAATACGTTGGTGAGATTTTGTGCAGGGTAAATATCCAATCCTACTTCCATCATTCAGCCCTCCTTTGCTGTATGTTTAATCCGGCTTTGTTCATTGTTTGGGCCATTAGCGCACCTTCCCGAAAGCTTGAAGCTTTCGGGAAGGTAAGGTTGCAAGTCTAA
>JASEGY010000508.1 GCA_030019105.1 bacterium
AAGCTCTGCAACTACAACACCCAATTTGGTCAAGCACTATTGGCCGAAACGATGAACAATGCCGATACCTTTTATCTGTTATTTCATGCACTTACCCAAACTCCCCTCCGGAACATCCGTCAAAAACCGCTCGATCTGAGCAAGTATCTCATCTTCTTGATCCGGATGGAAAAGATGGTACCTGTTATCCTTTCTTATCCAGCCCAACTGATATCTGGCCAACCGCTTCGTTCGCTTTAAAATAATAGCCCTGGCTTCAGAAAGATCGTATTCTCCTTTTAAATATCCCACTATCTCCCGATACCCTAAACCTTCCATGGAACGAAGCCCTGGATCAAAACCTTGATCTAATAATTGCTGCACCTCATCTACCAGGCCGGTTTGAACCATCTGCTCTATCCTTTCCCGGATACGGGTAAAAAGCTCCTCCCTTTCTCTGAGTAAAGCGATCATAAGCACAGAATAGTTTTTCCTGGTGGTTTTTTGGGCCTGAAGGTAAGAAATGGGCTGACCGGTAAGATAATAGACCTCAATGGCTCTGGTGACCCGCCTCAAATCCCCTGGATTCAACTTAGCTGCTGCGATGGGGTCAATTTCCTTGAGTTTTTCAAAGAGGTGGTCCGGGCCAAGGCGTTCTGCTTCTTTGGTCAATTCCCTTCGCACCTCAGGAGAGGCTGACGGTCCCGGAAAGAGGCCGTCTACGATAGATCGAATATAGAGGAAGGTTCCTCCTACGAGGAGAGGGATCCTTACCGATTGCGGATTGCGGATTGCGGATTGCGGAATGGAAAATCGGCCTTGATCATCGTCTTGGCCATTGTGACCGTTTAGAAACCAGGTTTCTTCGGTGCTGGAGTGGCCGAAACGATGACCATCGCCGGAAAATCCGAAATCCGCAATCCGCAATCCGAAATGGAGTTGGTCGATCTTTACCTCAGCCAGGGCCTTAAAATCGGCCACCGTAAATTCTTCATCCGGTTTGACTACATCAATAAGATGATGCGGCACAAGACGCCTTGTCTCGACTGAAGGTTTGGCCGTGCCAATATCCATTCCCCAATAGACCTGCCTGGAATCAGCCGAGATGATCTCAGCGCCTAAATTAAGGGCTAATTTAACGGACAAATCTGTCTTGCCAACTGCCGTTGGCCCAGTAATGACAATAAGGGGTAATTGCATAGGTCGCTTTACTTGTAATTGCTCAATATCTTGTGGAAAGCAGGTAGCCGTTTACGGCTCGAAATTGGAAATTGGAAATTGGAAATTAGAAAGTATGAAGGCCCAATTTCCAATTTCTAATTTCAACATTCCGTGAACACTTATCGTCTTTGCGAGAATTCCACACTTTCTTTATTGAGCAATTCCCTTTATTTTCTGAGCAATTTCCAGGGATGCTGTTCGATATCCTTGATGAGTGTGTTTATAGCCGAGATGGTATCCATAAATTCTTTTTTCATTTTTTCATCATAAAGCAGACCGCCTAAAAGCCCCTCGCCTTCCTGGAGTTGATGTGCTGCATGTTTCAAACCGGCAGAGGCCTCAGCGAGTTTAGTTGAAGCCTCTTTAAAATTGACCAGGGCAGAGTTGAGTTCACCCCCCTTTTCTATCACGACCTTATCTATATCTTCAAGCAGACTATTGATCCGGCTGGAAAGAGCTTCTGCTTCGGTCTTTAAGTGAAGAGACGCCTCTCTAAATTGTTGCGTACTCATGCGAAGGTCATCCCTGTTTTCATTCATGATATTTTGCAACTGACCTGAGGCATCCTTAAACTGCTTCACGGCAATCCGAATATCACCCCTATTTTCTTTAATGGTTGCTTGAAGGTCTCTTTCTATTTCCCTGATCCCCCGGGTAATTTGAGCGCTCTCCTCTTTAAGCGAAACTGAAAGTTCCTGCAGGTGATCAAAGGTAGCGCTTATCTTGCCCTCATTCCCCGCCAGGGTCTGATTCAGCTTAGTTGTTATCCCTCGTGTCTCTTTAAGTATAACACTCAAATCCTCCAGGGCCTCTCCGCCTTTCAGCATGCCATTAAGGACAGTTACTGCCTGAGAAAGCTTCCCGGTAATTTTTTCTCCTTTAAGAAGCAGTTCTCCGACACTGACCGGGTCTTCACCGATTACAGTACTCCCTTCAGGCAGATAAGGTGCATCAGGAGAACCCATCGTGATATCGATATATTTCTCTCCCATCATTCCCAAACTGTTAATAGTCACCCTGGAATCCCGCCGCAGCCGGGCAAAGGAGTTTAGCCAGAGAGCAGCATAGACCTTGCTATCTTTAATCTCCATTTTTTTTACTTCACCCACTTCCAGACCGGCCAACCTGACAGGGGCATCTACTTCTAATCCGCCGACATCGCTAAAGATAACCGTAATGGTATATCCTGAGCGATAGAAGTGATATTCTCCTATACTCATAATCAGTCCGGCTAAAATGAGCAGGCCTGTCGTCACAAAGATTCCGACTTTTAATTCAGGTCGCATTGATCGGCTCCTAATACAGCCTGGCGGAAATCCCTCGTCGGTTTGAGTAGCCTGAGAAACCAGGTTTTTTTCAAAAAACCTGGTTTCTAAAACTGGTGAAAAACTTCCGCCGAGCTGTACTATACTCAACGCGGGCATAATCTGCGATTTTGTACCTTCTCAATAACTTGGG
>JASEGY010000509.1 GCA_030019105.1 bacterium
CTATATAACCTGTCTTGAATTCGCTTACCCCAAAATATTTATCTTAAGAGCTATAAATGAGAAGGACAAAATGGAACCCTTTACCACCAACTTTAAACTTATCCAGCAGCGGTACCCCCCTTTAGTTTACCTCTTGAGGAAACCGAAAGACTTTGAAATCCAGAAAAGCCGGACCGGTCAACCTACGGCTAAATATAAGGGCATTTATTTACATTCCCGCTATGACCCTCAAGCCGAGGCGAAACGGATGGCCGATCAGATCAAGCCGGGGAAGGGAGATGTGATTATTCTTTATGGAGTAGGTCTGGGCTATCATGTTAAAGAGATATTGAGCCGGCTGAGCCCGGATAATTTTTTCATCATTATCGAAGCGGATTTTGAAATATTTTCCGCCGCCGTAAGCCTGATGGATTTCTCAGACCTGCTGGTTTCGCCTCAGATTGAGCTGGCTATTTCAGTTAAACCTGAGGCTATCCTCAACTGGCTGGATAAAAACTTTGAGGCTATAGGCCACCGTCAAATATGGACTATCTCTCATCAAGCCTCAGTTCAACTTTACGGGGATTATTATCGTCTCTTGAATGAAAAGATCCAAAATTTCTTAAATACCAGGCAAAAAATAACCGGATCTAAATTCTTCAAGTCTAATGTCGCCCTCCTTAAACAACTTTATCCCGGCTTGGTGGAGCGTCTGGTAACGCCAAATGGCATAGAGATATTGGAAAGCAAAACAGGCTTGCCGACCATAAGATATAAAGGTATTTTAATTCACGGAGATGATGACCCGATAGAAGAAGCAAAGCAGGTCACCCGTTCCGCAGAGCTTACCCGGACTGATGTAGTCTTTGTCTATGGATTTGGTTTAGGTTATCATATAGAGGAACTTTTAAGGGAAAGCGACCCTGATCTTAAAATTCTGGTAGTAGAAAAAGATTTGAATATCTTCTCGGCGGCTGTTCATCTAATTGATTTAAGGCCAATCCTTCTTTCATCCCGGGTTACTTTAGCCGTAACGGCAACTTCCGAGTCTATTTTGAAATGGGTAACCGTAAATTTCCAATTCCTCAAAAACCGTGGGACATGGACCATCGAACACAAACCGTCGGTTGATCTATATCCCGAATATTACCAGGACATCGGCCATCGAATAAAGGCTTACCTGGAGAACCAGCGGCTTCAGGCAGCCACCTTAGCCAGATTTGGACTCAAATGGCAGCAAAATATCTTAACCAACCTGCCCGCAGCTATTTCCAATCCCGACGTGAAGGATATAATCAATGCCTTCCCTACGGGAGTTCCTATTATTATTATCTCGGCCGGCCCTTCTTTAGATAAGAATATCCCCCTTTTAAATAAGGCCAAAGGCAAGGCCCTTCTCCTCGCCGTCGATACTTCCCTGCGCCCTTTGCTTCAGCAAGGAGTAAAACCTGACCTGGTGGTAGCGGTTGATCCACAACAGACAAACTACCGCTACTTTGAGGGAGTCGATTTAAGTGATGGCCCCCCACTGGTGGCCGGTCTGATTACTTATTGGGAGATATTGAATATCCCCGGGCCAAAGTTTGTTTTTTCCACCAACCACCCCTTCAACCTTTGGGTAAGTAAGTATATTGGAGATAAAGGTTTTATGGAAACATCCGGCGGGTCAGTGGCTACCGTGGCCTTTTACCTGGCCAGGGCACTTAAAGGTAATCCTATTATCTTTATTGGCCAGGACCTGGCTTATACTGATGGATTAGTTTATACCAGGGATAGCGCCCTTATTTCCTCATGGGTAGATCAGATTAACCGCTTTAATACCATGGAGATGATGATCTACAATTATATCAAAGAACGATCTGTTATTACTGTCCCCGGGATTTACGGGGGAGAAGTAGAGACTAACCGCGTGCTTAATGAATACCGGAAATGGTTTGAGGCTGAAATCCCCGGATGCGAACCTGGAACAGTAGTCATAAACGCTACCGGAGGAGGGGCAAGGATTGGAGGAACAATACCTCTCTCTTTTGAAGAAACACTTGAAAAATATTGCCGGCAGCCTATCCCGATAGACGATATCTTAGAACGTGCGGCTTTGAGACCTGTAGACAATATCCTGCCTAAACTTAAATCCGAGTTGAACCGGGTGGCTGACAGGCTGTCCCGGGTCCGTACCCTGGCAGAGAAGAGACTTGCTTTGGCCCGCCGAAGTCGATATGAAGATATCCGAAAGGGTAAATCAGGTCAACGGAAATCTCATTTGGAACAACAACTCAATGCCGAGCAAGATGCCTTTCAAACCCTTAAAGTACTCTTTTATTCTGAAATTTTTGAGCAGATGCAGGAGGCAAAAAAGATAGAGAGCCGAATAGAGGCTAATTATCAACAAGATTTGATCTGGTATCAAGGTTTAAAGAATGCGGCTCAAATTATGCGCCGGCTTCTCCTGGAAGCAATTAAAAAGTTGTAGGTAAGTTTCGGGTTTCGAGTTGGGTAAGCTTCAGGTATATCTTCTCAATATTTCGGGGGCTTTTGTCAGAGCCGTGTCCGTGTTCGTTGTCCGTGCCAGTCGTCCGTGTCAGTTGGTTGCCCTGGTCTCTTGGCTTGACAAAAGCATAAAAAGATGCTATACTCAGCACGGTCATAAATAGTGATTTTGAATAGGTTGTAAGTTGTAG
>JASEGY010000050.1 GCA_030019105.1 bacterium
CCGTCTGTTACCTGGGACAGGTGGCTTCTGGCGACTTGAAGGTGTCAAGTAAACTCCTCTTCCCGCTAATTTAGGGCTTTGAGCTGCCATTGCCACAGAATCCCAGTAGCGATGCAGGGTGAGCGCCTCTCATCGATTCCAACAAATCGCGAACGGTCTCCCATTATTCGTCTTGTTCATCGTCCAATTTTTACTTGACGCCCCCATTTCTATAAGCTATAATTGGAGGATAAGGATAACTCGGCGTCGTTTCATCCTGCCGGTAGATAAGAGGAGATCCCCTTGTTCCCACGCTCTGCGTGGGGATGCAGATTGTGACGCTCTGCGTCACATATCTATGACGCAGAGCGTCCCGGATGGGGTTCCCACGCAGAGCGTGGGAACCAGAGCAATGGGCTGCAATCATTCTGTGCAGCCGAAGAGCGAACGTTGACCGCCTTCGCCCGCTGGCGGCTGATGCTGACCTACCTGCTGATGGGCGAACTGGGTGGCGCGCAGTTGGAGTACAATCGTCTGCAGGCCGATTATCCCACCGGGGCTGCCGACCACGTCGTCGCCGCGCTGGCCGAGGCTTTCTGGATGGCGTACCTGGTGGACGGTCGCATCGCCGACGGCTGCATCGCGGCTATCGCTGCCGCTGAGACAGACACTTCCGTTCAGGACTTCTTCAACGTCAACATTAATGAAACTCAGCCAAAAATTCGGCGGCTAAAGCCAAATTTTCGGCATAACACCATATCCTTCAGGGATAAATATATATTATTACCCCGCAACATTTGCGTTATCCACGAGAATTATCTACATCAGTTTCGAGTTTCGAGTTTCGGGTTTCGAGTTAGGATGAGCACAGAACCCAAAACTCGAAACCCGAAACCTATTCTTGTTTGGTTGCGGCGGGAGGCTGCGCTATGGTTGGAGAGCGTAGAAAAAGGCCGGGAGCTGGCTCTTTGGTATTTCCCGTGATACTTACAAATTCAGTCCGATATTTAGTTGACCGATCAGTTTTACCCACAATATGTTGCGGGACTATAGATTCTTTTAGAGTCATTTCACGGCAAATACCAAAGAGCCCGGGAGCTACCATCCCGTGAGTTGGCACGAAAATTGCTACACAAATAAAATAGAAAGTCTTTGGACGGGAGGACTATTTTACAATGACCCACATAAAAGCTAAGAAAATTTAACGCAGAGGTCGCAGAGAAGACGCTGAGGACGCAGAGGAAAAATCAGAAGACAGAGAAACAGAAGATAGAGGATAGACATCTGAAAAAATCTCTGCGACCTCTGCGTGACCTCTGCGTACTCTGCGTTAAAAAGATGACGGATTCCTTCTCACTTTAGCTTTTGTGCAGGTCGTTGCTATTTTAGATATAGTATTCAAGAAATGTAACTACTCAGGCTGTTTAGGCGGAAGGCTGAAGCTGAGTAGTTACCAGGGAATTATGCAATCGGTGATTAGTGATCGGTAAGCGGCAGCAACTGATCACTGGTTACTCCTTACCGATAACCGATGACCGATCACCGATCACTTAAGAAAAGGAGGATGATGAGGATGAGATGTCGCGGGTTAGCCTTGTTGGCAATTTTCTTTCTGGTTTTATTGACCGCTTGCGGACGGAGTGATCGTAGTCCTACGGCAGATAGTGAAGGCGGTTTCAATAAGCTTCAGGAGGGTTTAGGAGTAATCAAGGGACATTTAGAATTTGAAGCCCTTCGAAGTCCTGATTCTGCTCCCACGTTTGAATCGCCTCGGTTAGAGGAGGTGGAGGTTTATGCCGAGTCAACAGACACCGTTGACACCTATCCCGGCAAGGTGGATAATAACGGAGACTACATCATAACGAGACTCCCGCGTGGAAGATATAATGTCATTGCCGAAACAAGAAACGAAATATACGGTGGTATAATCAAAGAAGTAGATGTTACTTCCGAAGAGACAAAGGAGATTCAGGATGTCCTCTTCCTCTCAACCCAGGGCCGAATTTCAGGCCGGGTAGTGCTTATCGGACCCAGGGGAGAAAGACTGCCTGAAACCGGTTTTGTCGAGGTCTTTATCCCGGGGACATCTTTTTTCTGCCGGACAACCAGGAAAGGAGAATTTACCTTCTATTATATCCCTGCCGGAGAATACACTGTTGCCGCCAGTTGCCAGGGATATGAGGACACGGTAGTCGAGGGAGTTGAGGTTGCCCTGGGCAGTGAGACCCAAATAGGGGAAATCGTGATGCATTTAAGAGGACCAAGCCCTGAATCCGGGTCAGTCTTTGGGGTGGTTACTGCCTCCTTGGATCATCTTATCGGGCGGGAACTGAAAACAAAGAGGTTCCCTGGCGCTTCGCCTCCGCCTTCTGATCCCACCTCAACGGAGAAGATTATTATGCCTATTCCCCTTGAACCAATTCCTGGGGCAAGGGTAAGTGCTTATCCAATTTATCCAATAAATGTAAATGAACCTGGGGGAAAAGGTCTGATCAGGGCTGCAACCATCTCTACCGATCCGAAAGACGGAAAAGATATTAATGGAGGCAGCGGTGATAGATGGGCAGTCTTTGAGGCAATAACTGATGAAAATGGCAAATACCGAATCGAAGACATCCCGGCGGGAGATTATTCTATTACTGTTAGCGCCAAAGGATTTGAGAGGCAGGATAGGTGCATAATCATCGAACCGCCGAATATGGAGCTAAGGGCTGACTTTTCTCTGTTACCGGAGCAAGAACCGGCTTCCATTTATGGAGTTGTTTTAGATGGCTCGGTAGATTGCGGTGGGATGGCGGATTGTATTGTCCCCATTCCGGAGGCAAAGATAGAATTGAGGCTCCCTATCGGTCAAGTGTTTACTGCCTGGAGCGGGAAAGAGGGCGATTACCGGATAGATGGCATTCCGGTTACACAGCTCCTTATTGGAGGGCCTTCTATTACCGTGACTGCCTCTAAAATCGGTTATGAACCCCAGTCGATTAACCTTGCGTATTTCTCCCCTGGAGAAGAAAAACAACAGGACTTCCATCTAAAAGCAATTACGCCCGGAACAGGCACACTCATTGGCGTCGTTCGAGAAAATCCCTACTGGTGGTATTCTGAAGGTGACGAATTAGTGGGAATTCCATATTACGGGAAACCAATCCCCGGGGCAAAAATAACCGCTATGGAGATAGACCCTGACGGAAATGTGGCGAAGGTATATACGGCCACGACCGGCAGAGACGGCGAATACCGAATTCCGAATATGAAGCCGGACGACTATACGGTCAGGGCTGAGGCAGAAGGATTTGAGACAGAAAAAAAGGCCGCTGCCGTCAAAGAGGATGACCTCGCTACGGTTGACTTCTACCTCTTGCCCATCAGTGACAAAGGTGTGGTTTTCGGAACGGTCATGGTGGCAGGATACAGAAAGGACTCTACGGCGGGAGACCTTATTCCTTGTGGAGATAATGAACGCTGTATCATCCCCATTGAAGGGGCCGTAGTGAATCTCTATCCTGTATTTGAAGCATATGAAGACGAAGACGCTGAGATTAGTAAATCGTTCACCCCAACGACGAGATCATCGAGCTATCCTGTATTTGAAGGATATGGAGACGATGAGATAGCTGTCGATCCAATCCTCTGGCCATGGTCGGCTGTTACTGATGAAGAGGGTAAATATCGGATAGAAGAAGTCCCGTTTGGCCTTTATGTAGCTATAGCTGAAGCCAAAGGCTTTCTGCCCCAACAACAAGAAGTGACTGTCTCGTCTACGAACCCTGAGGTCAAGGTCGACTTCACCCTCCAACCTGCTAAGCTTACTTATTCCAATTCCGGCTGTCTCAGTAACCGGGGGGATTCGGCTAAAGCAGCAGACGAGATAATAGCTAAAGTCGAGGGGAATGATGTCTATGTTACTCACCGGAATGCCTGGTATAATTGCTGCCTGGAAGATATTCGCGTAGAACTGGAACAGGATGGGAATCAGCTTAAGCTGATAGAAACTGCGATTCTGGAAGGAAGCGGCTGCCGTTGCATGTGTTTCTACGACGTCTCGGCTGTCATAAGCGACTTAGCGGCCGGTGAATACATAATCCAGGTCTTGAATGAAGACCAGGGGCTGTTGGGAGAGGTCACAGTAACCGTGTCTTATCATTAGAGTGTGGCTAAAAGTCGAGCCGTACGCTGGGTGAGGCTGCCTCATCCGGCTATTTTAACCACGATCATATCATTAAAAATCAACGACCTGCACAAAAGCTAAAGTGAGAAGGAATCCGTCATCTTTTTAACGCAGAGTACGCAGAGGTCACGCAGAGGTCGCAGAGATTTTTTTCAGATGTCTATCCTCTATCTTCTGTTTTTCTGTCTTCTGATTTTTCCTCTGCGTCCTCAGCGTCTTCTCTGCGACCTCTGCGTTAAATTTTCTTAGCTTTTATGCGGGTCATTGTTAAAAATAAGGAGGCGCTTTATGCCTAAGATATTAAACCTTATCCTCGTGCTTTGTATCTGGGCCGGAGTTATGGGATGCTCAAACAAGAATCCCGTTTCGTCTACTCCCATAGAATTAACCCCGGCGGAAAAAAGCTTGATCGAATCAGACAACAAGTTTGGATTCAAACTATTCAAGGAAATTATTAATCAGGAAAAGGATAAGAATGTCTTTATCTCTCCGCTGAGTGTTTCAATGGCCCTGGGAATGACTTACAACGGCAGTGATGGAGGCACGCGAGAGGCAATGCAGACGAGCCTCGAGCTTTCCGGCTTAACGATTCAAGAAGTGAATGAATCTTATCAGAGCGTGATAGAAGCATTAACCGGGCTTGATCCAACAAAAGTGAAATTTCAGATCGCCAACTCGATCTGGTATCGTGATGGGTTTCCGGTTGAAGATGAATTCATTAGTCTAAACAAGACCTATTTTAATGCCGAAGTAAGGGGATTGGATTTTAACGATCCGAACGCTTCCAATATAATCAATGGATGGGTGGATGAAAATACTAATGGAAAGATCAAGGAAATCGTGGATAAAGTGATTAATCCTTTGACGATGATGTTTCTCATTGATGCCATCTATTTTAAAGGCGACTGGACTTACGAATTTGATGAAGAGCTGACACAGGATGATTGGTTTACCTTGCCCGATGGTTCTCAGAAATCGTGCCGGATGATGACGCAAGAAAGGGACTTTCAATATTTCGAAAATGACGATTTTCAGGCCATTGATCTGCCCTATGGTGATGGTGATTTCAGGATGACTATTTTTCTTCCGCACCTGCAAAAAGACATTGATTCCCTGATTGCAGAATTTAATCATGAGAATTGGAATCAATGGATAAATAGTTTCTCCGAACAGAAAGGGGCCTTGCAACTTCCTAAGTTTACCCTTAAATACGAATTAAGTTTGAATGATATTTTAGGAGCATTAGGAATGGCAATCGCTTTCGATCACTTACAGGCTGATTTTACAAGAATGTATAAAAAAGAGGAAGTCGGTGAAAATTTATATATCAGCAACGTAAAACATAAGACTTTTGTAAAAGTAGATGAAGAAGGCACTGAAGCAGCCGCTGTTACTTCTGTGGAAGTGACTCTAACAGCTCTACCTTCCGGTTTTTCAATGCGAGTTGATCGACCCTTTGTATTCGTAATCCGAGAAGATCAATCCCAGACGATACTTTTTATGGGAAAAATCGTGGAACCGACTTTAGAGTGAGAGCCTGATGCCATATCTGAACAATGACCCGCATAAAAGCTAAGAAAATTTAACGCAGAGGGCGCAGAGAAGACGCTGAGGACGCAGAGGAAAAATCAGAAGACAGAGAAACAGAAGATATAAGGATAGACATCTGAAAAAATCTCTGCGTACTCTGCGTGACCTCTGCGTACTCTGCGTTAAAAAGATGACGGATTCCTTCTCACTTTAGCTTTTGTGCAGGTCGTTGTATCTGAAAGCCTTCACTCACTAAAAGGGAGTGACCATTATGAAGACATCATTCATCTATACTCTTATTGGCAATCTGCAATCTGCAATCCGCAATCCGCAATCCGTAATCTGTCTGGCCGGGTGGGTGGGGCTTTTCATAGCCCTTCCCTGCCTGGCCGGTCCTTTGGAGGATAGAGAACGAGCTTTACTTCGGGCCGAAATAGCCAGAGACACGCTGCTCCTCTCTGAAGACAGGGCAGAAGCGATGAACGAACTTGTCTCTGATTTTCAGTTGGGCAAAACAGGCCTTGACGCTAAAGGTAACTTGATTAGAAATGAAAGCTATATCTCGATGTCGGCCCCTAACCGGATCGATATTATCTCCTGGCAGGCTAAAGGTAAGGAGGTTTCTTATTATAAACAGTGGGCTAATATGTATAATCAGGACTTGCCATCCCGTATCTCTGAATTGCCTCCCCTCCCTTCCCAGGGAGACCTTCAGCTGCTTGAGCAGAAATATATCAGGATTACCCCTGAAGGGAGCCAAAGGTATCAGCTCATTTATTTAAAGAATGGGGATCGAATGACGACTACCAATGGAAGCGAATTAACGGAACTGACCATTGAGACCTATAACTCGCTTATGGATTGGGAGATAGATAACTCCATGGTATCCGAAGGCGAAACTATCGACTATATCGACTTCTTTAAGGAAGATATAAGGGGAGTAATCAGTGGTCAGTAGCTTGACAATGTTAAATTAGCACACGGATGACACGGATACTACGGATTTACACGGATAAAAGAATCAGTGAGAATCCGTTAAATCCGTGTCATCTGTGTGCTATTCGTTAAATCTAACATTGTCGAGGTAGACAGCAGGTGATAGACCAAAGGAGCGATGGGGCAACTCATTTCTCCTTAATTTTATGTCTGAATAGGACGAATATTCGGCAGGAGGTGAGGATGAAAAGATTCTTGATCTTATTATTTATTCTTGTTATGACAGGCCAGGCCAGAGCCGGTAAAATCATCTGGCTTGCTGACATAGATTTATCAGGCAGTCTCACGACTATCAATATCCAGGACAAGAAAGGTCTTGGGGCAGCTATTCTCCTGGGAGCAGCCCCAATCATAAAGGTTAAAGATGGCGGAAATATCTGGCTGTCCCCTTCTTATGAGTTTAGATTTTCCGGCAACTCGCAGCCACTGCAGGTTGAAGAAGAAGAAACCGTCTTCTTTGATCGCACACTGGAACATCTCCTCCTCTTCGGGTTAAACCGTCTCAATCCCGGATGGAAACTGAAGGCAAATGGGTTTTACCGGAAGAACCTGTCTAATTTGAGCCAAGAGGAAGATATGGGGAAGGGACTTTACGACTATGATGATTTAGGTGGGTGGACAGAGATAAGATGGCTGGTCAGGTCGGTCGAACTCGAGGCCGGATATAAATATACCCAACGGGAGTATCCGAATTACAAGATGCCTCTTCTGAGCGATCATGAGGTCACCTTTACCGGAGCAGGGGAGAAGGATAGCCAATTCCATAAGATATGGCTGGGAGGAAGTATCACGGCTCATCCACTCTTTGCTCAAATAAAATATACCCGTCAGCGTCAGGACTATGACCATCAGATTCTCTTAACCTCCCTGGATACGGCAAGACAAGATAATATCCACCAGCTCGATCTCGAAGCTGCCTGGCAAAGGCTCTGTCCAGTCCTCTCTCTCAAGGCAGGGTATAGTTACCTGACTGAAGACTCTAACCAAAGTGAGCTGGATTTAAGCGAATGGCGAATTAGGCCGGACTTCTTCGATTATGACCAACACACCTTCCATCTGGGTCTTTCCTTGCCTCTTTTACCCAGGCTAAAAACAGGAGCTTCTTACTGTTTTATCAGCCGGCAATACAAAGAAAGGCCTGCCAGGTGGATTGATGGAAACCGTCTGGAAGAGACAGAGAAAAGCAGGATTGATGACCTGGAGTTTTATCTCCAATACCTTTTCTCCCCAAGATGGAAGGCCTTTGTACTTGCTAACTATATTCATTCCTGGTCTAATACAAAATATAGTGCTTCCCAACTTAATTATGATTATTTCAATCTTACCGCAGGCGTCAGATTCGCCTACTAATCGATTACGGATGTCCATCAGATCAAGGCTTTTTCTCCTACTCTTTCTCATTGTTGCCATAAACAGCCTCCTTGTCTCCCAGGCCATCATCCCTCTACTTCGGCCTCACCTTGAAGAGGAACTGGCCAGGAGGCTAAGATTAATCGGATTCAGAGTCGCTTCCTCTATCAATCCTGATTTAGTCGGCATACTTCAACCAGGAGATGAACCCAGCAGGCTGTATCAACAGACAAAAGAGCTGTTGTCCCGGATAATTGAAGAGGAAGAGCTAACCAGGGTGAGCATTATTAACAGGGGGCAGAGGATACTGATTGATTCTCAAGACCAACTTATTGGGGTCCCCTTTATTGGACTTGAACTGAGTAAGACTGAAATGGAAAGCATATTGGAAGGTCATCCCTTCTCTTCCATCCTCTATCAAACAAAGGATGGGGAACTGCATAAGAATGGCTATCTTCCCCTGAAGGATTCGCTGGGGAAAGTAATTGGAGTAATCAGGGTAGAGGCTGGATCACGGGCTTTAGCAATAATGGATGAGGCAAGGAAGAGGATCATTTATACCGGGTTGCTAAGTGTGTTTATTGCTTCCGGGCTTGGATTTATCTTCTTAATGAGAATAATTCGGCCGGTCGAAGAACTAACCCGGACGGCCAGAGTTATTAAGGGGGGTGATCTCTCAGCCCGGGCCAGGATTAAAGGGAAGGATGAGATCGGTTTTTTGGGCCGAACCATCAATGAAATGGTGGATACCCTCCAGACAAGGCAAAAAGACCTTCAATTGTTTTCTCACGGGGTGGCCCATGAGATCAGAAATCCATTAGCCGCCATTTCCGGGTTGGTAGAATTGCTTAGACGTGAGATTAAAGTCGATGCCTCCTCGGACACCCTGGACCTGGTCGATCGAATCCAGAGTGAGGTGAGGCGGCTTAATTCTTTTGTCAGCGATTTTCTCTCTTATGCCCGAAGTCCGGAGCCGACTAAAGATCAGGCCGATCTGAATCATGTGATTGAAGAAACTATTGCCTGCCTGGGAGCAGAATCCAGGGTAATAACTTCATTCGCAGATTTATCTCCCTTCCGGATTGATAGGGAAAAGATAAAGGTGATTCTGTCTAATTTGATTTCAAACGGTCTTGAGGCGATGGGTCCCGTAGGAGAATTAACCATCAAAACCAGGGAGACTAAGGATGCAGCAGAGATATGGATTGAAGATACCGGAGGAGGAATACCTGAGGAGATAAGGGGCAAGATTTTCACCCCCTTCTTTACTACTAAACCTAAAGGGGTTGGTCTGGGCCTCTCGATCGCCCACAATTTGCTGAAGGCCCATGGGGGAGAGATAGGGGTTGAATCTGTCGAGGGAGGAACAAGGTTTGTCGTTAAGCTGCCGTATTAGCAATTAGGTGGAGCACCCACAGTTTCGAGTTTCGAGTTTCGGGTTTCGAGTTAGGATGAGCACAGAACCCGAAACTCGAAACCCGAAACTTTAGGAGGCAAAGATGAACCGGATACTGATTGCCGAGGATGAAGAGAATATTCGGGAAGTCATTCTCAGGACTTTAAGAAAAAAATATGCCGTCACGGCTGTCTGTGACGGTCAGGAGGCCATTGATCTGGTCCGAAGAGAGGACTTTGATCTGGTCATTACTGATCTAAAGATGCCCGGAGCAGATGGGATGGCTGTCCTGGCTGAGGTAAAAGAAGAAAACCCGGCTGCGGCCGTTATCATCATTACTGCCTACGGCACAGTAGAAAACGCCGTGGAGGCCATGAAGCAAGGGGCGGATGACTATATCACCAAGCCCTTTCTGCTGGATGAATTGGAGCTGAAGGTAGGTAAGCTGCTTACAGGGAAGAAGTTGGCGGCAGAGAAGGCCTATCTGGAGGACAGGGTTAAATCATCTTTTAATTTCGGTCGGCTGGCAGGTAAAAGTGCGGCCATCAGCCGGGTCTATCAACAGGTAGAACAAGTGGCTAAAAGTGAAGCCACTGTTCTTATTACTGGTGAAAGTGGGACCGGCAAGGAACTTGTGGCCTGTGCCATCCATGGGCAAAGTGGAAGGTCCGGGCCTTTTATTGCCGTCCATTGTGCTGCCTTTGCCCCCGGTGTTCTGGAATCGGAGCTATTCGGACATGAAAAGGGGGCCTTTACCGGAGCAAGCAGCAGCCATAAGGGCCGTTTTGAACTGGCCGATTCAGGGACACTTTTTTTAGATGAAATCGGCGAAATCCCGCTTCCGGTGCAAGTCAAACTGCTTCGTGTCCTTCAGACCAGAAGTTTTGAACGGGTAGGCGGGGAAAGATCCGTTAGTGTTAATGTTCGCATCATCTGCGCCACCAATAAGGATCTTAAGAAGGCCATCAAAGAAGGCGCTTTCCGAGAGGATCTTTACTGGCGGCTAAATGTCTTTCCTGTCCATCTGCCTCCCTTGCGGGAGCGAGGTGAAGACATCTTGCTTCTGGCCGAACATTTTATGGCCAAGAAGTCAAGGCGACTCTTTACTGTATCTAAGTATAGTCGAGATTTGCTCCTCAGCTATCATTGGCCGGGCAATGTTCGGGAACTGGAAAATGTGATCGAACGGGCGGTCTTGTTATCTCAGGGAAATGTGTTGAGAATTGATCTGGCTATGGGCGGTATGGAAAATTACAGCAAGGACCGCAGCCTTGATCAGATCGTGGCCGAGACAGAGAAACGTTTGATCGAAGATGCCTTAAGGAGGGCCGGCGGGGTCCAGGCCCAGGCAGCTAAGTATCTGGGGCTGTCCAGGACAACCCTGCAATACAAGCTCCAGAAATACGGATTGAAATAGGTGTATCCGTTCAGCCATGCGAAAAAAGAAACAGATTACACAGATTCTTATAACCCTTTTTTTCCTCTGCATTCCTGATTACCTCCGGGCGGTTGAGCCAGGGGAGTTATTCTCTAAATTAGAGGATAAAAACGACTGGATAGCCCGCCTGACAGAGCAGGAGTCCGGACTGAAGGAAAAAGAGAAGGCCCTCAGAATAAAGATAGAGCTGGTCAAGGAAGATTTCTCCGGCGGTGTGTTCGATTTTCTGGATAGACACCGGTTGGAGGGACTAATGGGACAGCTTCAGGTAATCCTCCATCAGGAAGAAGAAATAGCCACCCGAAGGAGAGGATTTGAAGCCGATCTAGAGAAACTTGAAACTCGCTTTGTTGAAGCCATGATGGATTATCTGGAAGGTTTTCTCTCTTCGCCTGATCAGATAGCCGATAAAGACCGAATGAACTTGAAGCGCTATCTGTCCGCCTGGCGCTCGATTGACCATAAAAAAAGGAAGGCCCTTGAACTTCACCACATTGTAGATCTCCCTCCTCAGGACATGGGAAAGAGTGAAAAGGGATTGTATCTTGACCTGTTAGCCCGCAGGATTCGTCAGGGAGAGGAATATTTGGCTAAACTGAAAGAAAGATTGGCTTATTTGAATCATAAAAGAGGGCTCCTAAAACAACTTATCATAGTGGAGATCAAGGCAGAATTAGGTAAAGAAATCGAAATAATTAAGGAAGAAGAAAGATATCTGAAGGCCAAAATCAAGGACGTAGAGGAGTATTTATCCATATCTACTGAAAAGAAGAGATAATAAGCTAAACTTAGCTAAAAAGGAAAGATAACCCAGGATAGCGAGTATTAATCATCCTGTAATACCAAATACAGAGCTAAATATTAATCTCCAAATTGCCGAAATATATAGTAAAATATCGATTAGGTGAAAAATGGGCAATAAATGGACTTGACCGCAGCTAAAGGAGTAGGTCAATGGCAGTAAATGGAATCAATCCTACCAACTATGGAATATCCCCCTTTTCAGGAAGGGAAGGACTTCCAGAAAATATCTTTCAGCCTTATCCTTCTCCCAGAGAAGAAGAGATAATCGACCGATGGGAAAAAAGCGCTGAAGGGCCTTCAGAGAAAGGTACTTATCATCCTTCCAATCTTAAGCCCCAGTTGCCTGGTGAAAAAACCGAAGCAAACCCCAACAGAGACGAGGAAGATTCACAAGAGCCCCCACCCTTGCCAGGCGAAGAAGCTGAATCAAACACTTCCGAAATCCGAAATCCGAAGTCCGAAATCGGAGACTTGCCAGTCGAAGAAGTTGAAATAGATGCCCCCGAAGAAGGTCTGGCTCCTGAAAATACCGATTCAACCGGCCGGAAATCTGAGCCGACTCAGGAGGAATCAGAACTCCCCGGGGAGAATTCAGAAGCAGATTCTGAGGCAGAGATAAATTCAGCTTCAAATGAAGCTGAGGCAACTGATGACAAATCAGAGGTCGAGGAAGAAGAATCAAAGACCGAGGGAGAAGAGGAAGAAGATGATAAAGAGAAAAAGGTAGGGGTGACATCTGAACAGGATTTATCCGATGAAGAGCAAAAAGAAGTGCAAGAGTTAAAGAAGAGAGACAGGGAAGTCCGCCAGCATGAGCAGGCGCATATCGCGGCAGGTGGGCAATATGTCCGCGGCGGGGCGAGCTATGAATATGAAAGAGGTCCCGATAATAGACGTTATGCGGTGGGTGGTGAGGTTTCCATTGATACCTCTGCTGAATCCACCCCTGAGGCCACCGCTCGAAAGGCTCAGGTAATCCGGCGGGCGGCTTTAGCGCCGAAAGATCCCTCACCTCAGGATAGAAGTGTGGCCGCTCAGGCTTCCAAAATGGAAACACAGGCCCGGCAGGAGATAGCCGAGGAGGCACGAGAAGAGAGCAAATCAGAAGAGAGCAAATCAGAAGAGAGCAAGGATACTCAGAAGGTAGATGATAACAACAAGATCGAACAGAAAGATGATAATGAAAAGATTGCTCAGCCGGAAACAGGCAATAAAGAGACCTCTGACTCCGGAGAGGCTGGAGAATCTTCGAATACCCGGACATCAGCCGGAATTGAGAACCTTGTAAATGAAAGAGGAGGCGAAAAGGAAGAAGGCCCTCTATCGCAAAAAATAGTAGTGGAGGAGAACTCCATAAATGAAATAGTAAACAAAAAAGAAGATGGACCTCTCTCGCAAATAACGGAGGAGAAAGAGTCTGATAATTCCCCAGAAACAAAGGACGCCAATAATGAGTATGGCGGCTTTGCCCCTTATGCTAAACTAACCCGACCGGAAATAGGCCTCACCATTAATCTTTACGTATAAGAGTCTATCCCAAAACGTAACTGCTCAGCCACAGATTTACGCAGATTTACGCAGATATTTTTTCGTAACTACTCAGGGAGATAGGCTGAAGGCTTTTAGGGGACAGCCTACTCAGATGGATAGACTACTCAGGTAGATAGACTGAAGGGAGATAGACTGAAGGTGTAAGGCCTTCGAGATGTTTTATAGCCTTCAGCCTTCAGTCTTCAGTCTAAACAACCTGAGTAGTTACCATCTTGGGACACTACGGGAGAAGTGTGCCCAAATTTTAGCCGCCCAACCTCTTTGACTGCCCGATTCCCCAAATTATTCCCCAAATCTTTTTCTTTCCCTCAACTTTTCACTTGACTTGCCCAATTTCTATATACTATAATCCAAAATCAGTGGGCTCAAAGCACCAAAAACCATCTACAGAACCCTTGATTTGCTTAATGAAAATATTACGATTGAAGCCGCCTTTCTAAAGAGGCGGTGAATTTTTTGAAACAGGATAAAAATAATGGCTAAGGCAAAAAATTTCGACCTGTGCAAACGGAAAATTTCACTAAGAATATATAGGTTTCTGCCGATAGTAGTAATGATGAAACATCTTTAGTAAGGAGGAACTACTATGACAGAACCAAATGTTAAAGAAGAGATGGTAGGAAGCTATAAGATTAAGGTTAATGTAGAGATAGTGGAGTGTCCTAAGTCTGAACCTGGCGCTCCGATAAAAAAGGAAGATGGATGTTTTGAGATGAATATTACGGAAAGACAGGCGATAAGCATAGACAAATGTGAAAAAGCGCTTTTAGAGACCGTGACTAACAAAAACGCCTAAAGTTTTGGCCCTGACTCGAAGAAATCCGAG